>CAZVYV010000949.1:0-1321 GCA_964630985.1 uncultured Occallatibacter sp. | reverse complement strand
TCCTCTCCGGCCGAACTTTGAAGATCTGCTTCGATGCTACAATCTAGAGGGTAGACGGCGGCTATAGTTCAGCGGCAGAACGCCTGACTGTGGCTCAGGATGTCGTGGGTTCGATCCCCACTAGCCGCCCCAGCGTCCCCCCCGAAAAAGCCAAAGGATGGTAATGGTCCCACTGTCGCGCGTAGGGGGTAATCTTCTGTGACGCAGGCTGACGTCCTGGTTCAGGCGCACAAGGCGTCTCCGGCCTGGCTAACGAAGTTTGAGCCATATCCGTGGCTTGCGAACGGTCATCTTCAAACCATTGTCGGCAATTTTCTTCCACGCCCTGCTTTCCTTCTGCCCACTGTAGCTGAAACAGTTGAAGTGGACCCCGCAGACGGCAGCCGTGTGCTGTGCCATTGTCATTGGCAGCCTGAGCAGGTGCGCGCGGGCCGGCTCACGGCCGTCATGGTGCACGGACTGAATGGTTCCTCCGACTCGCGCTACATTCGGGGCATCGCGACGCTTGCCTGGGAAGCCGGCATGAACGTGGTCCGAATGAACATGCGCAATTGCGGCGGCTCCGATGCGCTGACTCCGACGCTCTATCACTCCGGCCGATCGGCGGATGTGGGCGCTGTGGTTCGTCACTTTACTGAGCGCTTCGGCCTGGAGCGGGTAGCCCTAGTCGGCTATTCGATGGGCGGGAATCTGGTGCTCAAGCTCGCCGGCGAATGGGGTAAGCGTGCGCCTCTGGTCGCGGTGGCCACGGTTTGCCCGGCTATCGATCTTGCGGCAGGCGCGGACGCCCTTCATGAACCGCGGAACCGGATTTATGAGTGGCATTTTTTGCGTGCGTTAATGCAACGCTTCCGGCTCAAAGCCGAGATGTTTCCTGATGTCTATCGGCACGACAACGTCGGCCCCGTGCGCTCGATCCGCGAATTCGATCAGAAGATCATTGCGCATTATTGCGGCTTTCAAGATGCCGACGACTACTACTATCGCTCCGCGAGCGCGCGTGTTATTGACCGCGTCGCGGTTCCGTCTTTGGTTCTTCTTGCCCAGGACGATCCATTTATTCGCTTTTTCCCAGAGACCAGGGCGCGGATTCTTGCCAATCAGTGGATCGACTTCATTGAGCCGCGCCACGGGGGTCACTGCGCATTCCTGAGCCGCCGTTCCCCGAACGGCGTGCACTGGGCGGAGGCTACGGTCGTTCGTTACCTCGATGCTGTCACTGCTGGTACCGGCCCCGGGACCGCGAAGAGGGAACCGGTGACTACACAGATACAATAATGAAGAGCGTGGGCGAGTAGCTCAATCGGATAGAGCACCGGCC
>CAZVYV010000948.1:0-1324 GCA_964630985.1 uncultured Occallatibacter sp. | reverse complement strand
ATATGATATTTAATAATAAAGTAGAACAAAAGCTTGGACTTCGCTATTTTAGTGGTGGTTCACAAAGTGGTTCTGGCCAGCAACTAAGTGCCAATAAATCTACCTCTAGTGGTTCAGGGGCTAGTACTTCACAATCGACTAGTAGTCCTCAGCTTACTCCTGCTCAGGTGCTGTCTATTTATGGACAAGCTTTGCCATCTATAGCTGGTGTTACTACAGGTGCTGCTCAAAATACAATGGCGGCTCCAGCTACTCAAGCTGCTGTTAATGGTGGTACTCAAGCTGTAAATGCTATCAATCTAAATGGCTTAAGTCCTGGTGAAGCTAATGCCACTGAACGTTCTCTTAATCAGAACAATACTGCTACTGGCAACTTAGGATTGCTTAACCCCACTAACACCATTAGCAATGCAATGAACTTTGGTGGTGCATTTAATAGTAAGATACCACTATTGAACAGTGCTGTTGGCGCGGCCGCAGGAGCTTCAAACGCTGCTAATACAACTACTGGAACAGCGGCTTCTTTGTTTAATCCTATTTCTACTTCTGGCAATGCTCAAGTAGGTCAAAGTACTTCCAACAGTGCTTTTGGTAATACTTCTAATAGTGCTGGAATAGGCTCAGGTGCCAATCAAAGTTCTGGTTTTAATGTAGGGTGTTTTCTTACTACTGCTTGTTGTAAATATAAAGGTTTGCCTGATAATTGTGAAGAGCTTACTATACTTAGAAAGTTTAGAGATGAGCAAGTAGCTCCTGAACTTGTTAAGGAGTACTACATGATTGCCCCTAAAATTGTTGAACAAATTAAAGATAACAACGCAGTGCTTGATTATGTTTGGAATACTATTCAAGCTTGCATTGAGCATATCAAATCAGAAGATTATGGTATTGCTATTAACCGTTATAAAATGATGGTTACCACTCTTCGTAACATTACGCATGTATGACTGAACAAGATGACACTATAAAGCAACCTATAGCTACTTTACCTTCTGCTCAAGAAAGCGGAAGTAAACCTTTAAGTGCTAATCAATATGGTTTAAATGATTCTCACTTAGGCCCTCCTAACGAGAATGGAGTTAGACCTATATTGCCTGATGGATATACGCAAATGCTTAAATCGCAAGCTGCTACTCCACAACCTATTCAACTGCCACAGATAGGGCAAAATCAACAAAATCAAAGCAATGGTCAACAAGGTATTCTTGGAGGTATGCTGAATAATGCTATCAATCAAGGTATATCTAATAGTGCTCTTGGCCAAAGCTTACAAAGTGGTATTAGTGGTGGTATATCTTCAATCCTTAATTTTCTATAATTTATG
>CAZVYV010000947.1:0-1327 GCA_964630985.1 uncultured Occallatibacter sp. | reverse complement strand
TAAATCGAAACCATCTCGCCGGCTTTCAATTTGTTCAAATGCGCCTCGAAGATGACTCGCGAGACGAAGACGGCGGTGAAAAGATTGGCCGCAAGTCCGACGGTCAGCGTCGTGGCAAAACCCTTCACCGGACCGGTGCCAAAAATGAACAGAATCGCCGCCGATACGATGGTCGTTACGTGAGTATCGACGATGGTGAGCCATGCCCGGGCAAAGCCCTGGTCCACGGCTGCCGAGGCCGCCTTGCCGGCGCGAATTTCCTCGCGGATGCGCTCGAAAATCAGCACGTTTGAGTCCACGCCCATACCAATAGTGAGGATGACTCCTGCGATGCCGGGCAAGGTAAGCGTGAGCACCAACCCTCCCCCGCCCGAAGCGCTCGAAATAGCGGCCGAGAGTCCCATGATCCCCAACAGAATGATCAGGTTAAAGATCAATGCAAGGTCGGCATTGATGCCCGAGCCCTTGTAGTAAATGAGCATGAAGGCCATAACGACCACGATGCCGACAATGGCCGCAGTCACGCCTTCGCGGATGGAGTCAGCGCCCAGTGTGGCACCCACGGTGCTGGCCTCGATGTAGTTGAGCGAAGCGGGCAGCGCGCCCGTCCGTAGAAGCTTCGAAAGCTCCATCACTTCATTCTGGCTGAATGTGCCCTCGATTTCGCCCTGATCGCGAATCGCGCCCTTGATGACCTCGACACTGCGCACGGCGCCGCCCATCACCACGGCCATATTCTTGCCGATATTGGCGCTGGTGTAGTCCCAGAACTTGTCGCCGGCTTCATCGGTAAGGGTAAAGTTCACCGTTCTTTGTCCGGTGTTCGAATTCACGCCCGGTTCGGCGGAACGGAAATCGCTGCCGGCCACGATGGCGGACCGCTCGAGAATGTAGTAAGTCGCGCCGCCTGAACCAGCAAGGTCACCCGAGCTCTGCAGAATCTCCTGATCAGGCGGGAGAGCGCCATTCACGCTTTGCAGCGCCGCATCCTCGGTTGCAAACGGGCCGCCGTCTACGGCGTGAATTTCAAGGCGGGCCGTGGACTTGATCACGCTCTTTACCTGGTCCAGGTCGCTGATGCCGGGCAATTCAACCAGAATCTGGTTGGCGCCCAGTCCGTATTCCTGAATGAGCGGCTCGCTCACGCCCAAGGCATCCACGCGGTCGCGAATGGTTTCAATGGCCTCGTCGACGGTGCGCTTGTCGAGATCGTTCTCGAATGGCGCTTTCATGGTCAATGTCCAGTTGTTGTCGGATCCGCCGGAGACGTCGAACTCGTTGGCATATTTGTTGCCGGAAAGCAAAGAGTCGACGGCATCGGACTGCG
>CAZVYV010000946.1:0-1327 GCA_964630985.1 uncultured Occallatibacter sp. | reverse complement strand
TTCAAATTCCCCCAAGGAGCGCATCATGGGAAAGATCAATGTTGGCCGCCTGATTCTGGGCGGAATTGTCGCCGGAATTGCCATCGATATCCTGGATTATTTCGTCGACGGCGTTTGGCTTGCGCAGCGCTGGGCCGATGGAATGGCCCTTCTCGGTAAGCCCGGATTCTCACAGATCCAGATCATTTTATTCAACGTGATCGGACTTCTGACCGGAATCGTGGCGATCTGGGTTTATGCGGCGATCCGTCCGCGATTCGGCGCCGGAATCAAGACGGCAATCATTGCCGGGCTGGCGGTTTGGCTGTTGACTACCGTATTCCCGAACCTCGCCTTCATGCACGTCGCACACCTGTTCTCGAATCACCTGGCGCTGTATACCACCCTGGGCGGCCTTGTCGAAGCTGTTTTCGGCACGATTGTCGGGGCGTCGGTTTACAAGGAGGCCTAATCCAGAGTTGGGTTCGCCTCAGAACTGACTGAGGCCGTGCAGGCCCTTCAAGGGCCTGCACACACTCGGTTTGCGCGCAAAACTCTGCGAACTGCGGGATTGAGGGAGCCGGCGCCGTTCCGGCCGGGCTTGGCCGATCAAGGGAGACTACCCGCATGGCAGCCGCGGACGACAAACTCGACTGTCGCAGGGGCTGTGTCCCTCTACAATGATTCGGTATGCCGACCCAAGTCCGATCGCACGCCAAGATCAACCTCGGGCTCTTCCTCGGGCCGCCGCGGCAGGACGGTTTTCACGCGCTGGCAACCGTCTATCAAACGCTGGAAATGCATGATGTGGTTACGGTTACGGCAAGATTAGCACCGGAAACCGTCCTGCGCATCACCTCGAACGATCCTCGCGTCCCCACCGACGAGCGCAATACCGTCTGGAAAATGATCTCCCTGGCTCTGAAGCAATCAGGCGTGGCTGCCGACGTCGAAGTCCATATAGATAAACGACTTCCGGTGCAAGGCGGGATGGGCGCGGGGTCGGGCAATGCTGTCGTCGCTCTCGTAGGGCTTGACGCGGAACTGGGCACACATTTCCGCAGCCTGTTCACCCGAAAGCTTGCGATTCCCGCCAAAGTTGGCTCCGATGTGCCGCTTTTCCTCATCGGTGGAACGGTGTTGGGCGTGGATCGCGGGCAGGAGGTTTATCCGCTTGCCGACATTGAACCGACTTGGTGCGTGGTTGTCGTGCCGGAGATTGGAATCTCGACGCCACAGGCGTTTCGCGATTGGGACGCACTCTGTGCAGCCGAAGGTTTGACCGTAGAGGCAGGTACCGCTAGACTAGAGAAGTTGAGCCGAGACTACGCCAGCGCCTTTCGGGGAG
>CAZVYV010000945.1:0-1327 GCA_964630985.1 uncultured Occallatibacter sp. | reverse complement strand
GTTTACGACAGGATATGGACGCCAATCACGCTAATGTGCCGTGGCTTGATATTGGACATTCCAAACAAGCGTGTGGTGGCAACTCCGTTCACCAAGTTTTTCAATTGCGGAGAAGGCGACCAGACTATTCCAGATTTGCCATTCGAGACGTTTGAGAAGGTAGATGGTTCCCTCATAATCATCTGGTGGTCTGGTGGTCAATGGCGCACAGCCACCAAGGGCTCGCTGCGATCCGACCAAGCGCAATGGGCCGCTGGCGTCTTAGCGCGGTCTGATTTGAGTGCCCTGACGAAGGGAACGACTTATCTTGCCGAGGCTGTCTATGGCGAGAACAGGATCGTAATTCACTACGACGAATCTGGGCTGGTGTTGCTGGGAGCCTTTGACGAGGGCGGCACTGAGCTAACCTATGATGCTTTGCGGGAGATTGGTGCCAAACTCGGATGGCGCACTGCAAAGCGATATCAGTATTCGGCGGTATCTGAATTGCTAGCCAAGGCTGAGACGTTGCCGGCGGACGAAGAGGGCTTTGTCCTACGGTTCTCCAATGGATTGCGGCTTAAGATCAAGGGCGAAGAGTACCGTAGAATACATGCGATTCTGGCCAGTTGTACGCCTCTAGGAATGTGGAATGCAATGCTTGCTGGCGACGATCTCGACAAGGTACGCAGGGATCTTCCGGAAGAATTCTGGACTGATTTCGACGGCATCACGTCTGCGCTGCAACGGCAGATATCTGGCATCATCGCAGAGACGGAGAAAGAGGCCAAGGCGGTAGCCCATCTATCTGACAAAGAGGTAGGATTGAGCCTTGACAAATTCCCGCCGAGCGTTAGAGGTTTCATCTTCCCGTACCGTAAAAGCGGTGGCGACATTCTGTCTGGTCGATCTCGCAGGGCGGTATTTGGTGCAATCAGGCCAACAGGTAACCGTCTGGATGGCTACATTCCGTCATATGCAATGAACCGAGTTCTTGACGAGGAAGGATAAGGTTGTGGAGGCGTACAAATGAGCGTCAGCGCTCTTGACCTAAGATGGATACGCGGCAAAACCAAGGATTGGGGTGCTACCATCCGAGAGGTTGAATTGATTGCTGCTGAAATCATGGTTAAGGAAGGCATCGCTGATATAGACTGGACGCTTGGCTATCTGCGTCGGTCTGGTCAGGAGCCGCACCAAGGCGACTGTTCAATATGCCGATCTTGGTTAACTGCGCCAATCACATGCGATGCTTGTGTTTATGATGAGTACATGCTGAAGGCATGGGAACAGAAAAAACAGGCTTGCCAACCATCTAAATCTGTGCCATCGTCAGCCAAATGAGGTT
>CAZVYV010000944.1:0-1328 GCA_964630985.1 uncultured Occallatibacter sp. | reverse complement strand
GCCCGGCATGGGCAAGGAGGAGGCGCTCGCCGTCGAGGAGCTTCTTCGCGCCAACCCCGGCATGAAGCGCACCGATGCGATCGCCCAGGTCAAGCGCAGCGCCGCAACCATCACCGGCAACAAGGCCGACGACATCCGCTCGCGCATCGACCTGTTCGACAACTCCACCACCAAGATCGACGCGGCGCTGGAAACGCTCAACAAGCACGTGCTCTCGGCCGGCTTGGCGGGCCGGGTGACCCGGATGGGGGAGCGCGTCGGCAACATCTTCGGGTCGAGCGACACCGATCGCGAGCAGTTCATGCGCGACATCAAGTACCTGCAGACCCTGGCGCCGCAGCTGCTCACCGACCGCCACGGCCGGCCGCTCAGCAGCGAGGCCGGCTCGATCAGCGACATCATCGGGGGCCTGTCGCTCGGCGACACCACGGCGAACACCATCCGCTCGCTCGAGGAGGTGAAGCGCCTGTATGCCAAGATGCGGGAGGACAACACCAAGCGCCTCGGCGGCACCTGGACGCCCGGTCCCGATCATCCGACGGCCCCGCCGCCTGCCTCCGGCGGGTCCTGGCGCTCCGCGCCGCTGGTGCAATGATGGGCGGCGTTGTCGATTTCCTCTCCAAGGCCGGCACCTCCATGCTGGAGGCCGAGGCCGGCACCGCGACCGAGAAGGTCCCCACCATCGCGGGCGACGAGGACTTCGCCAAGCTCAAGCCGGGCCAGAAGTTCATCGACCCCGAGGGCAAGCAGCGCGTCAAGCCCTACGAGGTGAAGACCGACGCCGACTTCTCGTCGGTCCCCGAGGGCGCGCAATTCACCGATCCCGAGGGGCAGACGCGGCAGAAGCCGAGCTTCGGCGGCATCGGGTTCACGGCACAGACCCTCTACGACATGGCGGTGACCGACAAGGAGCGGCGCAAGGCGCTGGAGCGCTCCTATCCGGGCAAGGTGAAGGCCGACGAGCACACGGGCGAGCTCTACGTCGATGACGACGGGCAGATGCTCAAGCCCGGCCACGGCATGTCTCCGGTGCCGGCGGGCCTCGCCTCCATGGCCTTGCCGACGGCCGGCGCCGTCGTGGGCGCGGTGGGCGGTGGCGCTGCGGCCGCGCCGACCGGGCCTGGCGCGGTGGCGGGGGCGGTGGCGGGCGGCGTCGGCGGCTCGCTGATCGGGCAGGGCTTCAATGACGCGATACTGCAGCTGGCGGGTGTCTACGACCGCACGCCGGGGGAGGAGTTGACGCAGCTCGGGCTCGCGGCCGCCTCGGGCGGCGCAGGAGCGGGCGTGGGGCGCGGGATCGGAGCAATAGCGCCGGCGCTCAAGGGCGC
>CAZVYV010000943.1:0-1332 GCA_964630985.1 uncultured Occallatibacter sp. | reverse complement strand
GCCGCGAGGAAGTGGAGTATCTGCGCACCTTCGTCCGGCAGTTGCGCAAGAAGATCGAGGACGACCCGTCGAATCCGTTGTACCTTCTGACTGATGTTTATGTGGGATATCGTTTCGCCGACCCGCAAATGTTTCAGGACGAATCCGCTGCGGCGAGCCAGGCGCCGGAAGGCCAAAGTGGCCCTGAAGACGAATCTGTGCCGGACGAGGAGCGCGAGCCAAAGCGCGGTTTTTGATGCGTTTCGACGCGTGGCGCTGAGATGCACCTCGCCTCGGGCCCCCGCATTCCACGCGCTATTGCGAGGTCGATTGTGAAGGAAGGCCCGTTCCACTGTGGAATGGGCCTTCGCTGTTGTGCTGACGTTTGTTGGTTTACTTCTTGCCCCAGAAATCGGGCGAGGCCGTAAGCCACGCATCCGGCACATAGCTGATCTGCGGAATAATCGCGAACAGATCCGACTCGGACGACTCGACCGTCTGCGATCCCAGCTCGTGCATCAATTGCATTTGATCCGCGCCCACGGTCTTGGGAAGGCTATCGCCGTCGATCATGGCCTGGTCCTCTTCTGCAAGGGCCTTGATCGGTGTCACCAGGATGAAGGTTCTGTCGCTGTCTTCGCCATACAGTTTTTCAAACATCGCCCAGTGAGAATTCGGGATAGATGAGTAGGCCTTCTCGTAAATCTTCACCAGATGCTCCCAGTCCTCATAGTGGCCGTAGCGAACATGGAAAAGAGTGATGTCGAAGAAGCGCATCTGCGAAATATCGACGGCCGCATTCAAGCTCAGGTCATCGCGATACTTGTAAATGCTGCCGTACGTCTGGCTGAGCGCAGCGGCCTCATCCGCGTCGGTTGACCTGAGCGTACCCTGCAACTTGGTGTCCGACATCGCTTGATCGTGTTGCTTTTGCATATCGGCAAAAGAGTCGAATCCGGCGAAAAACAAAGCGTGAGGAGAACCAGTGAAACTGAGCATGCCGAAGTAGTGGATCGGCGCGTTTGCCGCGCGCTGGGCCTGCACTTCGGAGCTTTCATCTGCGATGAAGGAGCCGCTCATATTGGGCTTGATCGCAACGTTTGAGAGGTAAATGTACTTCGGCGGCGGAGCGACCCCGCTGGGGATCTGCGCGGCCGCAGGCTTTGTGGAAAGAAGGGGACCCGCGACGAGGAGACACAAGGCAGCCATGACTGCCGGATGGACTTTCATAATTTCTTACCTCCGGGAGTTGAATTTTGGGGGATTCAGAATACCACTCGAAACCGGCACATCTTCGCGCAAAAAACGCAGGGGGCGCGAGCGAGTGTGGATTTCCTATTCGTCGTAGTGCAG
>CAZVYV010000942.1:0-1333 GCA_964630985.1 uncultured Occallatibacter sp. | reverse complement strand
CCATGAACCGCCTCGGCGGCATGTCCAACACCGGCGAGGGCGGCGAAGACGAAGCGCGCTTCAAACCCGATGCCAACGGCGATTCGCGCCGCTCGGCCGTCAAGCAGGTTGCCAGCGGCCGCTTCGGCGTCACCACCAACTACCTCGTCAACGCCACCGAACTGCAGATCAAAATGGCGCAGGGCGCGAAGCCCGGCGAGGGCGGCCAGCTTCCCGGCCATAAAGTTGACAGTGAAATCGCGCGCATCCGGCACTCCATCGCCGGCGTAGGACTCATCTCGCCTCCGCCGCATCACGACATCTATTCCATCGAGGATCTCGCGCAGCTTATCTACGACCTCAAGAACGTGAACCCGGAAGCCCGCATCGCCGTCAAGCTCGTCTCCGAAGTTGGCGTCGGCACCGTCGCTGCCGGCGTCTCCAAGGCTCATGCCGACGTCGTGCTCATCTCCGGTGATACTGGCGGCACCGGCGCTTCGCCCCTCAGTTCCATCAAGCACGCGGGCCTGCCTTGGGAGCTCGGTCTCGCCGAAACGCAGCAAGTCCTGTTGCTCAACGATCTGCGCAGCCGCATCCGCGTGCAGACCGATGGCAAACTCCAAACCGGCCGCGACGTTGTCATCGCCGCCCTGCTCGGCGCAGAGGAATTCGGCTTTGCCACAATGCCCCTTGTTTCATTGGGTTGCATCATGATGCGCAAGTGTCACTTGAATACTTGTCCCGTCGGCATCGCCACCCAGGACCCCGTCCTCCGCGAGCGCTTCACTGGCACGCCCGAGCACGTTATCAACTTCTTCTTCTTCATCGCCGAGCAAATGCGCCAGCACATGGCCAAGCTCGGCTTCCGCACTGTCGACGAAATGGTCGGCCGCGTCGAAAAAATCGAGACCCATATCGACGACGCCCACTGGAAAGCGAAAGGCATCGACCTCTCGTCGATCCTCCATGCGCCGCCGCTTCCCTCTCGCGTCGCGCGCCGCCGCACCACATGTCAGGATCACGGCCTCGGCCCCGCGCTCGATCACGCGCTCATCGCCAAAGCCAAGCCCGCGCTTGAATCGCAGACGCCCGTCACGGCCAGCTTCGCCATTCGCAATGTGCACCGCACCGTCGGCGCAATGTTGGGCGGCACAATCGCGCGCCGCTTCGGTTCTGCAGGATTGCCGGACAGCACGCTGCATTTCAAGTTCCGCGGCTCGGCCGGCCAGAGCTTCGGCGCATTCGTTCCGCAGGGCGTCACGCTCGAGCTTGAAGGCGACTCCAACGACTACCTCGGCAAGGGCCTCTCCGGTGGCCGGATTATCGCCTACCCGCCCAAGACCTCAAGCTTCCT
>CAZVYV010000941.1:0-1334 GCA_964630985.1 uncultured Occallatibacter sp. | reverse complement strand
ATCTCACATTTGCTGACACGCTGCCCGAGGAGAACGGGATCGCTGCTGACTCCATGGAACGTATCGCCCGTGAGGCCATTCGGCGGATCAAGGAGGGGGAGTGAACGTGTTTCTGTGGGTGTTGGGGCTGGCTGGAGCGCTCACCATCCTGCTCGTTGCCGTGTGGTGGGTCTATTTCACTCTCCTAGCCCTTGCAGCGATAGGTTGCTGGGTCTACGACCGACATAACCGTAGAGAGGCTGAGAGGGGCTTGTGAGGCGTTCTGGAATCAAGCGGAAGCGGCCGGCGCCGAAGGACGAGGAGCTGTTCGCCGCGCTACGCCAACGCTCAGAAGGGCACTGTGAGGCTCGGATCAACGTGGCTTGTGTGGGTATGGCCAACCACGTCCACCACCGGAAACGCAAGGCGGTAGGCGGGAAGGACACGGTGGCCAATTGTCTCATGGTTTGTACCATGTGCCACGCTCAGATCCACCACTACCCGAAGATGTCCTATCAGTTGGGTCTACTTGTCCACAGTTGGGCTGACCCTGCGGAAGTAAAGGTGCGAACCTATGGCTAACTTGGAGGTCATCGAAGCTGTCTGGGATATGAACCCCGATGAGCGACAGGTGTGGGAGTCACAGGTGGAAGGGTTGGACACCGAGCTGGTGGCCCAGTCCGTCGTGGCGTTTCAGAAGACCGGCAAGCGACCCTCGGCCCAACTCTTTGTCGCCCACGTCCGGGGAATGGAGCGCAAAGCGGCGCGCAAGCCCGACGTGGGACCGATGATTGCCGCGTGGAAGAAGCAGTTCAACCTCACATCACGGCGAATATCATCACCGTAACGATATTGCCCTGGTACTAGGATGCGGGCGGAACGTCGGCTGGAGGCACCACGGGGGCGGTGGGGTCGGTGAGGGACAGTTCCACGGCCACGTTCACAGCAGGACCGGCAGGTGAGACGAAGTTGGAGACCGTGATGGTTCCGGTTCCCGTCACTGTTGCACCTGAGGCGGTGTCACCCGTGACGGAGACATTGGCTGTTCCGTCACCGAGGATGGTGAAGACCGCGTCGATGGCCGAGTTGGGGTTGGCGGCCACGGTAGCGACAGCGGTGTCGTCCACGCTCCACGATGCGGAGGCCACGGTGTCTTCGACCGTCACGCCGTTGGCGTCGGTCAGGGCTCCGAGCGAGCCGAAGCACTGGGTAGCCGGGTCTGCGGTCTCGTCAATCGTCAGTTCATTCGACATGATTTCAACGTCTCCTTGGGGGTCGATAAGGGCGAACAAGAGTTCTACCCTCTGATGGTAGTGGCTCCAGTGGTGCCGGTGGCAGATTTCGCAGAATATGAA
>CAZVYV010000940.1:0-1336 GCA_964630985.1 uncultured Occallatibacter sp. | reverse complement strand
CCATCGTCCTTCTGCACGAGTTCGGCCACGCCCTGGCTTGCCGCCAGGTGGGTGGGACGGTTGATCGCATCATGCTCTGGCCGCTGGGCGGGGTTGCGTTCGTCAATCCACCGCAGCGGCCGGGCGCCACATTATGGAGCCTTGCCGCCGGGCCGCTCGTCAACGTGGCACTCTTGCCCGTCTTTGGCGCCGCCTATCTTATGGCCGGCGCGCTGGGATGGGCGGCTTCCTTTCCCGATGCTTACACCTTGCTCCACTGGATCCTCTGGATCAACATCATCCTGTTCGTGTTCAATATTCTTCCCGTTTACCCACTCGACGGCGGCCAGATCCTTCGCTCCCTGCTTTGGTTTTTCATTGGGCGGGCGCGCAGCCTTTACGTGGCCACGATCGTTGGATTTGTGGGCGCGGCGGGATTGGTTTGTCTGGCACTATGGATGCACTCCACGTGGTCTTTGCTCATGGCTGCATACATCTTGCTCAGCTGCTGGGGTGGATTCAAGAGCGCACGGGCCATGGTTCTACTGGAAAAGTTGCCGCGCCGCGAGGGAGTTGCGTGCCCCAGTTGCGGAGTCCACCCTCCGATTGGCCCTCTTTGGAAATGCGCGAAATGCCAGCAGACGTTCGACACATTTCAATCGATGGCCATCTGCCCGCACTGTGGAGCTCAGTTTCCGAACACGATGTGCGGCGAATGCCAGAAGATGAGTCCCATCACTGAGTGGGCCAGTGCGGCGAACGCAAAGCATGCCGAGACAATCGGTGCGTCTGCGGCGAATCGCTAGGTCCGACTGAATAAATTTGTTGCTGAAGAGCCAGGTGATCTGCGGGCCGTCAAAGCACTGACCACAGACGTCTGCCTACCGTAACCCCGTCAGGAATTCGCCCATCCGCTTCGTGCCTTCGTCGATGTTTTCCCGGGTCACTGGGTAGGAGATGCGGATGTGCTCGCCTGTCCCGAAGGCTTCTCCAGGAACGGTCACCACATGCGCCTCGTGAAGCATGCGCGTAGCCAGCTCCGTCGCAGTGCGGATTCCGCCCTTGCCAAGGTACGCCCCGATGTTCGGATACACGTAGAAAGCGCCCTCCGGCTTGGTGCAGGTGACGCCGGGAATTTTGGCGAGCGCGGCGAGCATATAGTCGCGCAACCCGATGAATTCGGCGCGAAACTCTGCGACGCACTCCTGCGAGCCAGTCAGCGCCGCTATCGCTGCCTTCTGCACGAAGCTTGTCGCATTCGATGTCGATTGCGATTGCAGCTTGCTGAGGTTGGCGGCTACTTTCTTTTCGGCCAGCGCAAATCCCGCTCGCCAGCCGGTCATCGAGTAGGTCTTCG
>CAZVYV010000939.1:0-1337 GCA_964630985.1 uncultured Occallatibacter sp. | reverse complement strand
GGCCATAGTGCAGTTATCCCATGCTTTTCGTGGCAGAAAAACAACTGCTGCGACGGTCGCTCAAATCTTGCTCGCAACTGAATACGGGCGAACTCGTTATATCCAATCAGCGCGCCGTTCACGACGATGCCAGGAGGCGCCATCCGCTGGTGCCAATGGCCCATCAACAGAGTATCAAAGTCTCTGCCTATTTGAGCCTCGGAGCGACCTACTTTAATACCGCCGCGTGCAACGGGACCGAGACTCCCAATTAGGCCATCGCCGCCCTTGACACCGAGCGCATCACCATGCGTCAGCAGGAACCTATGCCCGTATGCCCTGAAATGAGCATCCGTCTCAGGCGAAATAAAGAACTGGATGTTCTTAGAACCCTTGAAATGGCGCTCCAGATTGCAATAGACGATCCATTCCGTAGAGGTAAATACGCGATTCTTAGCCCTAGGCTTTAGCGTTCCGCGCCCATGATTGCCGACCACCGCAGGGAGAAATACCTTGCCGAATTTGACGGCTACGTTATCTATCGCTGCCGCCATTACATCGGTAAGTTCGTTTACGCACTGCTGAGGCGTGGCCCACGATGTCTCACGCAAGTCTTCGTGGATGTCTCCAGTCATCATGTCGCCGCCTAGACATACGATGATTCCTGGATACTTTTGGGTAGACTTGCCCATGTGATTTGTTGCTATGTCTATTGTAGTAGACACCAGCGTTTTGACTCGCTTCTCTGCGATTTTCCGCGTAAACTCGTTGACGCCACCAACCTGATCTGGGTCTACAGCTTCGCCCCAATGCCAATCGGACCAGATCGTGACGGGCACGCCTCTATGGCCTGCGCAACCTTCTCGCAATGTCCATTCTGGCGGATCTGGTGACCTTTCGGACAGGTTGAATATCTTACGGCGGATTGTCTCTGCCGTTTCGTTCTCTTTCTTGATTTGGGCTAGTTCTTCTTGGAGAAGCTTGATTCGGCTACGGAGTAGGTCTTCTTCGCGAACCGTGGACGATTCTATGCCTGCGTAGGGCGCCAGTTTGGGTTCTTTGTAGAGCTTCCAGTTAGGTTCCAGCTTGAACTTGTGCCACCACATGCCCTTTCTTTCGGGCGTACCGACGCGATGGCGGAATGAGCGGTGGTCCTGCTGGAGCGCTTCGGACGCCGCTCGTAGGGCACCGAACTTGTGCCGGCCGACCATGGCTTTTGCGGGATACCCAGCCGAAAGGGCGTCGTTAACGGCCTTTATTTCTTGCTGGGCGCGGGCTAGATCGTGGTTTGAGGAAGCCATCAAGTCTCCTGATGGCGAATCATTACAAAGTTATCCTAATGCTGTCAACCACATGCC
>CAZVYV010000938.1:0-1339 GCA_964630985.1 uncultured Occallatibacter sp. | reverse complement strand
TAGTTATTGAGCACCGCACCGCCTCCAGGCGGCGCTTACAATCGCCGCAGTACCAGATTGCCCGGGGTCGAGCGCTCCGCATCGATCTGGTGCAGCCGCTGCTGCCCGTCCGGCCCCTTGCACAAGAACGCGGTGCCGTGCGCCATCGCGTTCTGCTGCGCCCCGACGGTGCCGGCCGACACGTCGTCGACCGTCAGGTTCGCCACCGCGAAACGCTGTTCGGCGCTGACCCCCGAGATGCTGAGGCTGTAGGTCATGGCGCCGGCTGGATCACAGCGATGTCGGGCACCGAGCCCAAAGTCAGCGCAACCGTTCCGATCGAGACGGTCGCACCAGGAGCCGGGAACAGCCAAGCCGTCGGAGCGCCAAGGAACAACCCGCCATCATAGACCGTTCCGGCCGAGTTGGCGGTCACGGACGTTCCGATGTTCGGCTGCCGCGGGCGCCACGCAAGACCGAGAGCTTCCGGCGATGCGGATGACGCGGGCGACGTGCTCGGCACGCCGCCAACCGTCAGCACCGGGAGAAGTCCCGTGCCGACACCTGCACCCGTGATGGAAGTCGACACAATCGTCTGCAGAACGTTCGCCACCACCGAGGCGCCGGTGCCGGCGCCGCCGATCGACAGCGTGATCGACGACATCGAGCCGTTGCCGAGCGGGCCGCCCGGGTTCGTGCACAGCACGCCGGCGATGCCGCCGTTGGTGTTCAGGCTCGACAGCGAGAAGTAGACGGTGGCGTTGGTGATGCCGGTCGCGAGATTCGGGTCGGTCGGGTTCGGCTGGCACACGATCGTGAAGCCACTGCCGTAGCCGGCGCCCTGGTTGACGAACGAGACCGTCGACACCGTGCCGTTGGCGATCACCGCATAGGCGCTGGCCTGGATGCCGCCGACGCCGTTGGAGTTGCTCGCCGCGGGGGCCGGCGGCGGAATGAAGATGAGCGGCGGCACGCCGTAGCCGGCGCCGGCCTGCGAGGTCGTGACCGACGCGCCTGAAAACACCAGCTGGCCGCCGACGATCGGCGCCCAGGTGCCGACCACCTTGGCGCTGGTGCTGATCTGCGTCACCGTCGTGGTGCCCTGCACGTAGCTCGTGCCGTACTGGATGACGGTGGCGCTGACCGGGCAGCCGAGGCGGTTGGCGACGCGCAGGTTGAAGCCGTCGGACGTGACGTGGATCATGCCGGACGTCCAGCCGGCCGCGGCCGCCATCGTCCAGATGTTGTTCACCGGATCGAGATACTCGAGGACGAGGTAGCTGCCGAGGCCGATGTACCAGTCGCCGGCCGCGATCGGGAGCTCCTGGCCGGGCGCCAGGCACACGCGGTTGGACGGGTT
>CAZVYV010000937.1:0-1340 GCA_964630985.1 uncultured Occallatibacter sp. | reverse complement strand
TAGGCTTGCCCCCCGGTAATCTCAAATCTTCCCCCGTTGCCCGTAAGATTCGCGAAGCAATTCGTTCCACCACCTACATTCTCAAAGTGTGGCGTAAACAAGTGCAAGATGTAATTCGTCGAATTCCCATCCACCGCGCAAGTCGTGTTGTCGTCAAAATGCGTGCCGTAAACGTAGAGTTCCGGCCCCGTGCCAGCGATGGTGATGCCGTGGATGTTTTGAGAGATGGAACCGCCGAAGATATGGTTTGATTCCGTTCCTACAGGCTGATTCCATCCAACACTGTTGCCGTAGAGCATGGGGTTTATGAACGTATTGGAGAAGGAGTTCCCAATTAGAACTCCATTAAGAAACCCAGCCCCCCGAACACCGATTCGGACATTCTCGAAATATCCGCCTTCTAATCCGCCAGATGGCCCAAGACTCAAGCCAACAGAAGTCACGCCAGAACACACTGGGGTGTTGCCAGAGTTTGTGCAAGCACCTTCAATCGTTAAATCTCTGACTCCAGCCCCATAGGGATGAGTTGATGTGCCGCAATCAATCGTCAACGCAGTCCCTGAACTGGGAGTATACTTTATGCAAGTCCCGCCCGCAGGAGAGCCTCTAAGAATAGGGCACTTCCCTGCGGTAGAAAAAGCGATTCCTGTGGTAAATGTGAGACATGAAGCCGTTGCGGGCAGTTGAATCGTGCAGCCCGCCGAAGGGCATCCGGGCGAAGCGTAGGCCGCATTTACTTGTGCTCCAATATCAGCGCCAGAAAACTGATCTGCCCACAAAATCCCCGTTTCCCCAGAAAAAGACCCCGCAGAACTCTGTGACTGCTGCTCCCCCTGAAGCCCCCCAGCTGTTCCCGTACCAGTAGCTGGAAAAATGATTTGCTTTACATATGGAGTGGTAATCTGCGTACCGTAAATCTGCTCCCAGTACGTTCCCGAACTCTGGAATAGCGTGAAGTTCCCATACCCATCAGTCACGCCGGGATAAGTACATCCAACGCCGGAAGTTGGGCCTTCCGTGGAGGTAACGCTGGGATAAGCCGTACACGCCGTTCCCAGCGTTATGTCGGTGTAGGTGTTAGCTATAGCAGAGCAGGGGGTGGGTGAGGTGCCGGGACTGGAGCCAGTGCAAATAGCTACGGACACCCCAGCTAGAGCTTGCCCTGTTGCAGTTTGGGCCACGCCGGAATAGGTCGAGCCTTGCCCGAAGGCAAAGCCCGACCAAACCAATACGAGGACTAAAGCGACCTTACGCAACGGCGGGCTTTTCCTTTTTCGGCTTTACACCCGGAACCAACCCATCGGCTACGGCTTCGTCGTATTCAGCCGCAGAAATCATGC
>CAZVYV010000936.1:0-1342 GCA_964630985.1 uncultured Occallatibacter sp. | reverse complement strand
TCGCCTCGCTGCAGTCTGTGCTCGCGGCATTGAGCGTCTCGCCGCCCGGCGCCAGCATCACGGCAACCAGCAGTTCTCCATGCACTGCCACGCTGACGGATGGCGCGGGTGCCGTGTGGGGATTGGGATCGGGTTCCAATCCAACACGAATTACGCGCAACGGGATTGCGGTCGGAGGCGGCGACCCCGGCGACACTCTCAGGATCGACATCAACGGCGTGATGTGGACGCTCAACAGCGCCGGCCAGTGGTACATGTGGAGCACGATAAACGGGCCATGGGTCACGGAGAGTTCCGGGCCCAACATCGGCACCGCGCCGCTTCCCCCGGCTCTGGTATTGGCCAACAGCCTGCAGGCGATCGTAACGGCCATTCAGGCCGCTCTCGTACAACCGGCCCCGCCTCCAGGGATGCAGGGGGATATCATCGCGCTGTTCAAGCTCGCTGTTCCGCTCGGATTCAATCTGTCCGGCGCCGAATTCGGCACGGTGCCCGGCACGCTCAACACCAATTACTTCATGGACACCACGACGCTGCCTTTCATGGCGGCACTTGGAACGCCTCCCGGTTCTGCGGCGCCGAAGAAAGTGCGCGTTCCGTTTCGTGGCGAGCGCATGGTGCCCGGATTCCCGTCGAACCTCACGCTGGACCCCGCGCACGTCGCGTGGCTGACGAATATGATCACAACCTATCCGGGCGTGACGTTCGTGCTCGACATGCACAATTTCGGGCAGTGGGTACAGGCCGGTGTTGCCGGCGGAATTGGCAATACCGGAGGCCCTACGGTGGCGCAATTCGCAGCCGCTTGGCTGGCAATAGCGACTCAGTTCGGCCCGTATAGCAACGTCGAGTTCGGGTTGATGAACGAGCCGGACGTACAGACTGTGGCGCAGATCGCCGCCATGGACAACGCTGCAATCGCGGCGATCCGGGGCGGTGGTTTTACCAACCGATGCTGGGTCGACGGTGCATCGAGTTCGGCCGGATCGAACTGGACCACGAGCAGCGGCAACATGGCGCTGTTCACATCGATCACAGACGCCAACACAGGTTTCGATATCCATCAGTATGGCGATGCCTCGGGCGAGGACATCGCGCCGGTTACGGTCGCAAATGGCGTCGTCAATAACTTGATCGCAGTCACAGCAGCAGCGCGTTCCGCTGGCAAGATCCTGATGCTGGGCGAGTTCGGCACCGACAGCGGGGCGATTGGGTTGCAATGCATCGCGCTCACGATGAATTTCATTCTGCAAAACGGCGACGTATGGCAGGGCGGAAGCACATGGTGGAACGCCTGCCAGGAAGACGGCCCGTATATCAGCGCACTGACGACCGGCGGAAC
>CAZVYV010000935.1:0-1344 GCA_964630985.1 uncultured Occallatibacter sp. | reverse complement strand
TCGGGGAATTCCATCGCGCCGAGCCCGGCCGCATGCTTCGCGCGATCGTATTCGGTCTGGCTCACTTCTCGACCTGCGCAATGAGCAACGCAACCGCAGAATCAAAGCTATCGCTGTATATCCTGGTCGCGTCCCTAACCATTTCGACAATCTCCGCGTCTGACGGCGGCCAATGGCGCTCCGTCTTGCCGTCGCTAGCAACGTACCCATGCCTGCGGATGCGATCCGACACCCGAAGGATGGCCCAGGCCGGGCTAGCCTCCAGAAGCCTCCTGAGGCTATCGATCCGACCAGCCACGTCTTCGTCTTTTTGCCGCATCGAGGGAAAGCTTCCAAACAAATCGCTCAACGCGAAAGCCACGATATCGATCTCGGAACTATCGTATCCGACCACCCAAGGCTCAAGATCGTAGTAGCGCGCCGTGATCAAATCCCGCTCCGCAGACGTAAGAGCACGCCGCAAACACCTCTGGCTTGATCCAGTCGGCCGCCAGGCGCTCCACACGCGCCTGGGTATTTCAACGTCGGTCTCTGTCGAGAGCACCGTTGGCATCAAGCTCGAATTGCGACGCACCATTAGCGCGGTCTTCTTCGATTTTTCGTCTGAGCCGCGCTGCAAGCCCTGAGAAGCCACCAACTTTTCCAACATCGTTCCGACTTGTTCCACTCGATCCTCCATTACGGTGATTAGCCAAAACCCATTTGACCCGATTACGCCACGTCCCGATCCAGCTCAGCTTGAGGCCCTTGCTTCCAGGTATTTCAGCCCAGTAGTCGACAAACTCGACCCACATCCCGTCCACTCTGTCCGGTGGACATCCGCAGTCGATCGCAATCGCGCGCTGCTCGGAAGTCATAGGAGTTCCAATCGATAATCTAGAACCTTGCTTTCTTTCTTTCTTAAGAACCTTCCTTATTGGAAGACCTTCTTCTATCACTTCTACCTTTAGGGCGGCCGGCGCAAATCCACCGTATTGTCCGGTGGACTCCGGTGGACTCCGGTGGACTCCGGTGGACTCCGGTGGACCGCGCGCCAGCATCTTGGCGTCCTCCCGGTTCCGTCTTTGCCGCTCCCGATCCCATGCCCGCCGCTTTTCGAGCGTGCGGTGTTCCGGACTTTCCACCGGATTCCTAGCGGCTAGTCCGCTGGACATGGATAAGATCAGTTCCATCACTAAGGCCGTCTGCGCTGCGGTCAGCCCGCTGGCGAGAAGGTCATGAATGATCGCGTCAAGCTCCCGCATAGGGGAAAATATTCCCACTTTAGGACCGGACGCTGTTTTGCTGGGGCTGGGGGCAGGCTTTGACAAATGGCCGCGAAAGCCCTATGTCTCTGTCTGTCCG
>CAZVYV010000934.1:0-1344 GCA_964630985.1 uncultured Occallatibacter sp. | reverse complement strand
GCCCGAAACGGCAGAAAGCAGATTTACGGCCAAACCTTGGAGGAAATCGCGAAGCGATTGAAAGGAGTGTAAAGTCATGAGACTGACAGTGGTAAAGGCTAAAGAATATGGTTGGATCGTTGTAGACGATCTTAACTCGTTGTTGTTCGCAAGCGGTTATTGGTTTGAGGTAAGGAACTACCTAAGCCAGCAATTCGATCCATCGCCGGCTATCCTGCACTCCAATAACCTGCCCCCGTTCTAGCGGTACCCCACTACCTATCACGAAAACGTGACTTGACATAGCGGCCCTGTGTCGCTATGTTCCAAGGCATAGGAGGTTGAATTGAAAAAGTGCTTACGACACAAACGACAGAGGCCAAACCAAAAACAAAAACGGATAAGCAACCCGTCCAAAGTCCGCCGGCATTTGATAATGCCAATCAACCACGATTATATGAGCCTTGGGGCATTAGCTAGCCTCATAACACTGAAAAGGAACCTAACCAATGTCTGAAACTCTCACTATGACACCCGTTGCGCCTCTGGCGATCGCTCCCGCTCCTACGACCGTTGTTCACGCCAAGATCACGAAGGCCGGTAACGCTCTTTTTGCTTTTGACTACGGCAAAGTAGGTGATGAACAATACCGCCTTATCGTTACCGCTGGCGTTACCGCTCTCTTAAACACCCGAATGACCAAAATTACCAAAAAGGATGTCCCGGACGAAGCTGACCGTCACCGTCAAGCTTGGCAAATTGCAGAGGAAAACGCCGCTGCCCTCTACGGTGGAACCTTCAAAGCCGGCCGTGCTACCAAAACCGCCGTCACTTCCGGCGCCAGCCGTGAGGAGATGACTGAAGCCATGCGCCTTGCCCGGATTGCGGTTAAGGACGAAATCCGTCGCCAAGGCGGGAAACTCTCTCACTATTCCGCCGCTGATATTACCCTTGCCGCCAAGGGCATTGTCGAGGGCAATCCCAAGATCTTGGAACAAGCCAAGATCAACCTTGCCAACGTCGTGCGGGCACCTGTGCCGGTCACTCTTCATGAAGATCCGAAGAAGGTTAAGGCCGCTGAAGATCGCGCGGCAAAGGCCAAGGCTGAAAAGCAAGCGCAGCTTTCCGCGAAGCAAGCTGGTATGCCGAAGCCAAGGGTGGAGGTGATCAAGCATTAAGCAGAAAGATGGATTAAATCCCGGGAAATGTATTTAATTCTTGATTTTCCCGGGATTTAGTGTATAATATGTTGATAATCAGGAAAGGAACCTCATGCCCCTCTACCGCGGCCCCTGGTCCCCCTCTCCTAACTCCTGGCGCTGCCCCTCCTGTGGAGAAATCAACGAATGTACTGACTTTGTTTGC
>CAZVYV010000933.1:0-1344 GCA_964630985.1 uncultured Occallatibacter sp. | reverse complement strand
GGTTCCTCGACGTTTTTAGTGGGTAAAGCGGTTGAAATTGGTTTTTCTGTTGGGGAGCATGATACCGGAAAAAGTGTTTCAACAGATATTGGCGCTGGGCGAGGCCTGGCGGGTGGCGCGTATGGATTATCAGGAAAAAGAACAGCGGGTGCTGATCCGGGTGGAGGAGACGCCCGCGCTCTGGCCGCAGGAAAGCTGTCCGCATTGCGGGCACAAGACTGTGCGTGGCTATGATCATGCCCCGGAACGGCAGTGGCGGCATCTCAACGTGTGCCAGTTGCAATCGGAGATCGTGTGCGCCTTGCCGCGTGGTGAATGTCAAAGCTGCCGGAAGGTTTACACGGTGCGTGCGCCGTGGGAGGGACGCAGCCGGGGATTGACGCAGGAGTTTGAGGCGTTTGCGCTGACACTGATGCGGGAGATGCCGGTGAAAAGGGCCGGGGAGATTTTGGGGGAGACCGATCAGAAGTTGTGGCGGGCGCTGTTCGCCCATGTGGAGGCGGCGTGGAAAGATTTGAGCTGGGAGAATGTCATTTGGGTGGGAGCCGATGAGATGAACCGGAAGAAGGGGCATAATTATCTGACGGTGTTCGTGGACTTGGCTGCCAAACGGGTGCTGCTGGCCGTGGAAGGCAAAGACGCGGGTGTCTGGGATGAGTTCGCCGCTGAATTAGGCGATCATAACGGGCATCCCAAGGCGATCACGATGGTAGCCATTGACATGAGTCCGGCGTATGCGAAGGGGGTGCGTGAGAACTTCGGGAACGCGCAGATCGTGTTCGACAAGTTTCATGTGGTCAGCCAGGTGGTCAAGGCGGTGGACGAAGTGCGGCGCAAAGAGGTGCGAGTGGACGCGCAAGCGCGGGAGCAATTGGAACGCAGCAGTTGGTTGTGGCGCAAGAATCCCGAGGCGTGGACGGCCGGGGAAGAAAACCGCTGGGCGCAACTCAAAGACAAGCCGTTGGTCACGGGATTGGCGTATGCGATGCGGTTGGAGTTGCAACGGGCGTATGCCGCGACCACGGTCGAGCAGGCACGAAAACGATTTGGATCATGGAGTCGCTGGGTGCAAGCAGAGGCGGCGGAGTTGAAGAGTGGATTGTTGGAGCCGATGCGGCGCGCGGCGGAAATGGTGGAACGGCATCTGGAAGGCATTCTGGCCCATTGGCGGCAAGGGCTGACGACGGCCTTCCTGGAAGGACTCAACAGTTTGTTCTCGGCGACCAAACGCAAAGCCCGAGGCTATCGTTCCACGGAATATCAAACCGCCATGCTCTACTTCGTCGCTGGTAAATTGGAGATCCCTTACTATGCCTGACTACCCATTACAAACATCGAGGAAGC
>CAZVYV010000932.1:0-1345 GCA_964630985.1 uncultured Occallatibacter sp. | reverse complement strand
TCAAGTCGGGCATTTGGTACGGCCCGCCTGAGCAGGCTTTCGCTCAGAGCAACCTAAAGAACATTGGGTCACTACTTAGGTAGTGAGAACCTTCTCTGATTGACTCGAAATCTGAAACGACAACGAGGGGCAAGCGCAAGCAGCCTGAGAGACTAAGCGAGAAGGACGCAGCAATGCGTATGCAATAGTCCGTACATACGGAAATAGAAACCGTATGAGTACAGCAGAAATGACTGTACCGCGAAAGCGTAACAATGAGGATGTACAACGTTCAGATTGCGAATGCGCAGGAAATCAAGGGAGATAAAACTCTCGACATGAGCAAAAAGTATTTTAGTGATACTTTTGGCGGGCGCAAATATCACAAGAGCTGGACGGCAATTAACAATAGGATGGATTTGTTGGTTCTCGATAATTGGTACATCGGGGAACTCTCTCCTCTTGAGTTGTATGATTTTGGTGGCGGAAATGTGGTCGCCCCGGTTCCTGACATCAATGGTCAGGCTGGGACTTCCTCGTACCTTACGTCCCACATGTTGAACGTTATGTTAGGACATGTCTAAATTTCTTCTGATTGACTCGAACGCTGAAATGCCAACGAGGCGGAACTCAACACATCGAGACCGTGAGAGACTAAGCGAAGAAACGCCCGCAAGGGTGATGCAATAGTCCGTGCTCATGGAAACAACAACCATGAGAGTGCAGCAGAAATGACTGCACCCCGAGAAAACCCGGGTAACAATAAGCGCATATAACACCTGTTTCAACCTTGCGAACGCGGCCCCGAGGGCCGGGCTCTACGTTCAAAACGCAGCGGTTCCGACCGTGTAGTTTTGACTTGTATCACAGCGACGGTTGTGGTACTCTAATAGTAGAGGGGTTTGCCCTAAACAAGCCCCTCTGCTACACCTTTTAGGGAGGAAAACATGACACAGAAAACATCAACACGACTAGAAAAGTACGGTATCACGAACGAGATGAGATTAGCAGAAATTGCAGCAGGAAAGCAATGGTGCTTCTGGCATAAAAAGTTTGAATACTCTTCCACGTTTAGAATGGGAAGACGCCTGTGCAAAGACGGGGACAGAGAGCAAACCCAAGCTCAGTATGACAAACACGGGAATACTCGTAGCCATCATGCTCCCAAGGACTTTTACAAAAGTACTCTGGAAAAGCAAGGCGGACACTGTGCTTTGTGTGATTCAACAGGAAACGGTAGGAAGTTGATACTAGACCACGACCACACCTGCTGTGATACCACGTATTCTTGTGGAAAGTGCCTGCGCGGCCTGCTCTGTCAAGGATGCAACATCAGACTCGGATACTTGGAACTCTTACTCAAAGA
>CAZVYV010000931.1:0-1346 GCA_964630985.1 uncultured Occallatibacter sp. | reverse complement strand
TAGAGCATTTTCATCATAGCTGTACCCAGTTGAGCGTCAACCTGAACCATGCTTGAGCATTTTCTGCAGATATTTGCTGAAGGGCTTCCGTGATGGCTTGGTCGAGGGCTTGTTCGGTTCGGGCTTTGGTGGAGCAGAGTATTTGTTTGAATTTGGACCAGGCCTTTTCAATGGGGTTCAGATCGGGCGAGTAAGGCGGTAGGTAGAGCAGCTCCGCGCCTGCTGCCTCGATCCGCTGTCGCACGCCGTCGACCTTATGCGCACTGAGATTGTCCATCACCACCACATCTCCCGGAGTCAGGGCCGGACAGAGGAAGTGGTCCAGGTAAGCGAGGAAGATGTCCGTATCGGTGGCTGCGGCGACGGTCATCGTAGCCACCATGCCGCGGAGGCTCATCGCACCCAGGATCGTGACGATCTGCCAGTTTCCCCCCGGCGTCCCTTCATGAATGCGCGCTCCGCCGAGGCAGCGCGCAAAGCGACGTGTCATCGTGGTCGAGATGCCGCTCTCGTCAAGGAATACGAGTCTTTTCGGATCGATTGCGAGGATGCGCTGGTGGAACTCGGCACGGCGGATACGGTTGGCTTCGCTGTCTCGCTCGACGGCGTGGAGCGACTTTTTTTCAGCCGCAGGCCCAGCCTCGCCACCCACAGATGCACCAGTCCCCAACTCATCGAAACACCCTTGTCGGAACGGATACGCTCCCGCAGTTCGGCCAGAGTCAGGTCCGGCTGCGACTTGACCAAACCGAGCATGTGCGTCTTGACCGGTTCGGTCACTTTGCTCCGCGCCCCATACCGCGACTGCGCAACCCGCGCCTTCTGACCAGTCGCAGCCTGCTGCCGGCGCAGCTTGCGCACATACTCCCAACTGACGCCAAAGCGCTTGGCGAGCACACGGCAACTGCCCTCGCCGCGCTCATCTGCTTGCAAAATTCTTACCCGAAGATCATCCGAATAGGCTCGTCCCATCGTCGTCGTCGCGGTCACTGCACCAGAGAATTTCAGAATGACATAGAGAATCATCGTTGGGTATATCTATCTTGATTCTGCTCTAGTCGTGCCGCATAAGCCCAATGAAATCGACCCGGCTTTAGCCGCTGAGGGATGTTTCTCGCGTTTCCTGACTCACGCGAGATTTTTTCGCGGCCTGGAAGCCCACTCTCCAATGCTCGCAAAATTCTTCCGATCCCAATGTAATAACTTCTCTCCAGACTTTCGTCCCATGTAGCGTTGCAGAGAGGTCGAATCGATGAGAATTCCGTTAAGCGCTCCCCAGCGCCCGAGTGTATGCAGCTTGCCTTTGAGTTTGATCGCAATTTCACTAGCCGCAATCTGCGTGGCGG
>CAZVYV010000930.1:0-1349 GCA_964630985.1 uncultured Occallatibacter sp. | reverse complement strand
CACCGAGCCGTGCGTGGCGTCCTTCGCGCCGGTGATATAAACCGGCAGATTGGTGTTCAGGCTGTAACGGTTCGTGAGCATCGTGAACAATTCGGGAAAGGCGATGGCCTTGTCGTCGGCGAAAACCTGGCCGTCCTGGTTGACGGTGAGATTCACGATGTCTGGCTTCTTCGACGGAGTGGCGAGCGTGGCGGTGGGCAGGTTGGACTTGAGCGTGCGGACAATCTGCATCTGCAACGTGACCATCATGAACGACGCGAGCAGGAAAAACATGATGTCAATCAGCGGGATGATTTCCAGCCGCGACTTTTTTTCCGGGATGGGCGTGCGGATTTTCATGGTGCTGCCGGGCTTTGCCGGCTGTCAGTCATGAACGCGACCTTTTGGATGCCGATTGCGCGAACGGTTTCATAAACCTTTACCATGTCGCCGTGCAGCGCGTCGCGGTCGCCGCTGATATAAACCGGCAAGTCGGGGTTGACACGGAAGCGGTTGCTCAAGGCGAGGCCGAGTTCGGCCATCGAAATCTCGTTTTTTTCGAGCCACGCTGCGCCGGATTTGTCCACGGCGATGTTGATCATGTCCGGCCGATAATCCTGTGCGGACTGCGAAGCAGACGGCAGGCGAACCTTGATGTTTTCCGATTTGCTCATCTCCAGGGCCAGCATCATGAACGACGCGAGCAGGAAAAACATGATGTCAATCAGCGGAATGATGACGATCCGCGAGCGGCGCTTCGGAATGGGCGAGGGAATCTTCATCGGCTAAAATTTAGTGGCTCGTGGTTTGGCCCGGCGCTTCTGGTTTGTGCAAGTGAACAGCCTCGCCCGTTTTTGAGCCGCCGCCGACCATGACTTCGACGTTTGTGGCCGCCGTTTCCAGGTCAAATTGCAATTGTGTCACCTTGGCGGAAAAATAATTGAAGGGGATCAGCGCGAAGATGGCGATGCCAAGTCCGCAGGCCGTGGCAATCAGCGCTTCGCCGATGCCGCCAGTGACGGCGGTGACCGACAGCTCCTCGCTGCCAATGTGAAGAAAGGCGCGCATCAGGCCGGTGACGGTGCCGAGCAAACCAAGCAGCGGCGCGAGCGTGACGAGCGTGTCCATGACCGTGAGAAAACGGCCGGCGCGCTTCAATTCAACGCCGGCGGCGAGTTGCAGCGCGCCGAGCAGCGAGGCGTGAACGTGGCCGACGTGGCCGAGGCCGTGATGAATCATGCGGATGACCGGGTCTTCCGATCCTACGGAAATTTTTTGCGCGGCGGCGAGGTCGGAGTTTTCCAGCGCGGCTAAAAGCTGCTCCAGTTTTTGCGGGTCGCGCCGCCGGCTTTCGCGCAGCCACCAGAACG
>CAZVYV010000929.1:0-1351 GCA_964630985.1 uncultured Occallatibacter sp. | reverse complement strand
AATCAGGCAATAGTATTAAACCTGCGGAACTCCACAGAGACCAGACGTAGTAGTCATATTCGCAGGAATTGGTGACCAGAACATGATCAGCCGCTTCGTCCCATCGCTTACCGATGGCGTTGCGAAAGTGCCGCGCACGTCGCCCGTCAAAGTCGTGGCCGGGCTTGTAGTAACCGCTGCCGTAAACGTGCCGCCAGCCAAGTCATTGTTCGTGACCTGTAGTTCAATCACGCCATCGCCCGCAGAGAATACGGTACCGCCAGACGTAATGGTAATACCGATGGCCTGCGTTGCCGTGAAGGTGTTGGCACCCGAGATCGTAGTACCAGATACCAGCGTACCGGGACCAGCCGAGGTATCCGCCAAAGTCGCAGACAGAAGACCACCACTGGTGACAGTTCCATTCACCTGAGCATGGATAACCTGAGACGCGCCAGTACCAGTCGGCGTCTTGAAGACACGAAGGTTAATCGCATTGATCGTGCCGTCAAAGCCAGGGTCGATATTATAGGTACCACCGCTCGTGGTCCAATCCGTAAACTGGAACGGAAGCTCCAGCATCTGCGCTGCACCAGCCGCACCACCAGCACCGATAACAAGACCGGGAGGCGTGCCCCACCAGACCTGAATATAAGGCGCACGATCCGTGCGAAGCGGAATACCATAGGTATCCGTCGTACCAAGGCTGACAGTCGTGCTGCTGATCGTTCCGCCCGGAACAACCGAAGCAACATACTTGAACGCCTTGAGGGTCGCGGCCGATCCAGTATTCAGGCCAGAAACGACCTGAGTCATCGGGAAGCCGTAAATGTCGTACCCGTTGACGGTATACGTGCCGCTTACGTCATCGCCGTTGTTCGTCAGAACCAACGCACGGGAAACCGCCCATGCAGGGTTCCAGATAGCCTGCGCAGCATCCGAACCAAACGCAACAGGAGGCTGCGGCGCACTCGCCGAATTAACGTCGATACCCAATAACCCGGAAACGGTGGCGCCAGTCAATGCATTTGTAATAACGCAACCAACCGTAATGCCGGATCCACTAGAGGTAACCAATGTAAGCGGCGATGTACCAGATACAGTAGCTGATGAAACAAGGTTATACGCATTCGCCGCAGAAGGTACTTGGTCAATTACCGGAATATATGTCGCCGTGTACCAACCGTAATTCTTAGACGTGGCATTCTGCCCCGGCTGATACGTATACGGCACACGAGGATCAAGAAGGTAATCCCCCTGGAACCAAGCATTCGGTCCAAGTTGTGGATTACTCTCGAAAAGTTGAGCCTGCCCAAATGTGACAAGCGGGCCGGCTTCTGCTGTTAGTCCCATGTAGTTCTCAGGCTCCGTT
>CAZVYV010000928.1:0-1352 GCA_964630985.1 uncultured Occallatibacter sp. | reverse complement strand
TTGCGCGGGCAGCGCACACGCAGCACCGGCCAGTAAAGCAATGAACCCGAAGCAACAAATCTTCATGGGCCCTCCGATGGGATGGGGAACCAATCGATCAAGGGAAGCGAGGCAGACAAGTTCGCTCAGATTTTACCGCGAGGGGGAACCGACGAGAGCGGCTTGGTGCGGCGGAGAGCGAGGTTTTAGGATGGAGCCTGCGGATGCGGTCGCGTTCGGCGGAATGGAACGGGTTCCGCTCGAGGCTTGGCAAGAGGACGGGCAAGAATGGTTTCGGCGACGGAGATTGTTCGGCTGCAGGATCGGCTGACGCGGGAGTGGCATAAGAAGCCGGACGCGCCGGTCGGCGGATCGTCTTCCGTCCCGGAGGTCGAATGGCTGGGGCTCGTGGCGCGGCAGCACCGGGCGAACTTCGACCTGTGGCACATTGAGGACAAAGCGCGAACCCCAGGCGCGAGCGACGCAGAGATTGCCCTGGTGAAGCAGGGCGTGGACGTAACCAACCAGCTGCGCAACGATCTGATCGAAGCGCTGGATTTGAAGATGCTGGCCTGGATGGAAGCGCGGGGATTACCGAACCCGGCCGCGCCGCTCAGTTCCGAGCCGCCGGGAATGATCATCGACAGGCTGTCGATTCTGGCGCTGAAGATCTACCACACGAAAGAAGAGGCGGAACGACCGGACGCGCCGCCGGGACACGCGGAGCGGAATAAGGAGCGACTGGCAATTCTCGAAGAGCAACGCCACGACCTGGCAGGCTGCCTCGATACACTTTGGCGGGAGACAGTCGAAGGCGCACGGCGGTTCAAACTTTACCGGCAATTGAAGATGTACAACGATCCGACGCTGAACCCGGCGATCTACGGAAAGCGATAGCCTGCGGGGGCAGTTAAATGCACGCCGGCAAACACCCATTGACGGATGGCGGGGTTCTGCGTATAAACATGGCCTAAGCAGCAGTTCTGGAAAACTCATGACGCAAGAGGCACGATCCGCGGCGCCTAGCCGCAAGAAGACTCCGCCAGTGGCCGGCAAGACTGATGGTCGCGGCCGGACGCACAACGATGCCGCCGTTCAGCACTATCAGGCAGCGCTGCAACTGCTGCAGCAGGGCAAGTACGAAAAAGCGTTGGGACTGCTTGAGAAACTGCTTCCCGAAGCGCCGGCCGAGATTCAGGACCGCTGCCGGATGTACATCGTCACCTGCCGCAAGCAAATGGAGAAAAACAGCCTTTCGTTCCCGACGCCCGAAGAGCACTACGACTACGCCATTTCGCAGCTGAATACCGGCTATTACGAGGAAGCGCGCGAACAGTTCAACAGCATTCTGACCGGGCATCCCAATGCCGACT
>CAZVYV010000927.1:0-1352 GCA_964630985.1 uncultured Occallatibacter sp. | reverse complement strand
GTGGACTTCACCATCGTGAGCGTTTTCGCCGACAATCCGAACGCGATCTTTTTCGCCGCGCGGCTGATGTGGGTTTTTGGTCCGAAAGCGATCCAGCCCTATGCAAACACTGGAGACTTCCCTTTCCCGTTTGATGTGATTTCCGGCACCTACATTGAAAACGGGCTGGCAGCTCAGAACTCGGTCGCAAAACTCGACAACTCAATTTTCTGGCTTGGATCGGACGAACGTGGGAACGGTGTCGTGTGGCGGGCGAACGGATTCACGCCCTTGAGGGTCTCGAATCACGCGATTGAATATGCCCTGCAAAGCTACTCGACGATTGCGGACGCCGTCGCCTATGCCTATCAGGACCAGGGCCACAGCTTTTACGTGCTCGGCTTCCCCACCGCCGACAAAACATGGGTCTACGACGCGGCCACGCAGCAGTGGCACGAGCGCGGCTACTGGAATCAGCAGGCGGGGAAATTCAACCGGCACCGGGCGGCATTTCATACATTCAACTTCGGGATGCACCTCGCGGGCGATTACGCGACCGGCGCGGTTTACCAAATGGCGATCAACATTTTCTCGGACTTCGGGACAGCGATCCGCCGCGTCCGCCGCGCCCCGCACATCTCGAAGGAACTGGATTACACCTTTCACCAGCGCTTGCAGTTGGACGTCGAAGTCGGCCTCGGAACTTTTCAAGGGGGAGCGCCGACAACTTACTTCTGGCTGACGGATTCGAGCGGCGTCAACTGGGCGTTGGCGGTTAATGACGTGGGCGCGTTCAAGGTCACACCCTCGAACATGGGGACGCCCGCCGCGCTTTACCTGAACGATCCGGTCTCGAATACCTCATGGCAGATCACGGTCTCGACGCTCGGCGTGCTGATTCCGGTTTCGGTTGCTTACAACGCCAGTTACCCGGCTGCATTGCCGATGGTCAGCTTGAGCGGTTCTACAAACTTCGTCGCGGGCGTGAAGCAGGTCGCAACCGGGATCGCGCAACTGACTTCGATGACAACCGGGATTGTCGGGCGCGGCCCACAGGTCACTTTGCGCTGGTCGAACGATGGCGGACAGACCTGGTCGAACGGCCAGATCAGGGATTGCGGCCAGACGGGGAATTACCGGCAGCGCGTGCTGTGGAACCGCTTGGGACGGGCGCGGGATCGCGTCTATGAAATCTCGGTCTCCGACCCGGTTGCGTGGCGCATCATCGACGCCTATCTCGAAGCCGACGGCTACCAGCCCTCGGAACGACTGTCGAAGCAGATCGCGAAGCAGGCATAAGTGGCCTCCAACAATCCTTACAATCCGCCACTGTCGCAAGAGCCGGTGATTCAGGAAGGGGCGAACAGCTTTTC
>CAZVYV010000926.1:0-1353 GCA_964630985.1 uncultured Occallatibacter sp. | reverse complement strand
CCAGACACAACATCCCACATCACCGTCAGAACGCCGAGGCTCTTCGCAACCTTCACGAGCTTAGGCGGGCAATCACCATAAGGAGGCCGAAAAAACGGCTGCGGAGTGCCTCCCAATTGCACGATGGCCTCCCAGGTGCGCTCGATTTCTGAAGCGATGACCGGCTCGGTCAAATCACTCGATTTCCAGTGGTGGTATCCGTGCATTCCGATCTGGAAGTTTGCGACGCCCGCGAGTTCCTTCAACGCCGATTGACTGTTCTCGGCCCATAAGCCCGACACGAAGAACGTGGCCGGAATGCGCTCGTTGCGGAGGAAGTTCACAATCTCGGTTGAGAATTCGGGGCGCTCTTTGCGCGGGCAGGCATCGAAAGTCAATGCGATTTCATGCCGTGTGCGGCTGCCGTGATCGAGAATGTCGACCGGAAAGGGATAAGGCCGTCCCGTGCCGAGCCCGCTGGAGTGGAAGGAGGCGGGATGATCGAGAACCGATTGTGCGGCGCCAAGTCCGATGGCTCGGCCGAGAGCCATTGTGCCCGCGAGCTGAAGTAGGGTTCGTCGTTCCACGGCGCGTGCTCGCAATCCTTTTGAAGCCAGAATTCTTACGTTACCCACGCAGGTAACACGCACGAGTTTCAGGTGCCAGGAGGATTATGAAAGTTCGGAGCTTGCTTCTTTGCGAAATGCTTCTCCTGGAGGCCTTCGAGGTTTAGTCTGCCCTTCGCTTTCAAGTCCAAGAGACCAGCGGCCGAGAACTCGTATTTTTCTCCGTCCGGAGCGGTCGCAATAAAGACATCGGCGTGTCGGCCTGAGGGATCAACTGCCACCGGGATTCCCTGCGCCTTCAATTCCGCGATCGCATCAGCGACTTCCTTATCCACGATTCCCTCCGCCCAAGTGAGGGGCCTACAGCCGCGCCTTAGCAAAAGCGCGTCCTGACCCTGACTTCAGATATTTCTCAAAGGCAATTGCACGCGCCCGTCCGCAAATGCGACATAGCTCTTAATGCTCCAAGGACGGAACTTTGAAGTATGAGTCCCAGCGCCGGCATTGTGCTTCGACAACCTGGCTTCCAAGTCGTCGGTGATACCGGTATAGAAATGCTCTGCGTCACCGAGACTCTGGAGGATGTAGACGTATTTCACGATCAGTCCGCTCCGCTAAAGCTCCGGCGCGACAACCTTCGCCCGCGCCCAAACGTCGAACCAGTTCCGCAAATAGAACTGGCATACCGAGCCGTAGCCCACGCAAAGAGGGCGTCCGCCTCCGCTAAAACCTCGGCGCGACAACCTTCGCTTCGCGAAGGTTGGTGGAGGCGGCGGGAGTCGAACCCGCGTCCGAAATCGCTGTCAGC
>CAZVYV010000925.1:0-1353 GCA_964630985.1 uncultured Occallatibacter sp. | reverse complement strand
CTTGCCGCCGGGGACCTGCTTCTGCGACGTGCTGGCGGTGGTCGTGGTTCCGGTCGCGGGGTCGTAGGTGCTGCTGCCGGTGCGCGTGGTCGGCAGCGTACTCGGCAGGATTGGAGTCAGTCCCTGCGGCGTGGGGATCGGCTGGAGCTTTCCGCCCACGTCTTTCATCGGAACAAGATGGCCGGAGTCGTCGGTTGCCCAGATGACGCCGCCGGTGGTCTTCGGCACCAGCTTCAGCATTTGCAGCTTTTCGTCCTCGGTGAGAGGACGGCCCAGGACTTGCTCCGCCTGCTTGAACTCGGCGTCCAGTTGGTCGGAGGATACCTGGCGCTGCAACGCCGCCTCGCGCTTCAGGTCATCGAGGCGCTGGTCTTCCTTCTGGCGACCGATCTGCTGCGACGTCGGGAACGCCGTCGTCGCGGATTGCGAGATCGGCGGCAGCGCCGGATACTTCTGTCCCGGCGTGCCGGTCAGGACGTTGGTGGCGGTGCCGAGCGCCATCCCCGCGCCGCGTTCAAGGCCGCCCAGGAGTTTGTTCTTCGCCCCGCCGCGCGACTGTAGATGCTCGCCCAGCGTGTTGAGGTGCCCGGCGAGTTCGTTGAAGGGATTTTCGCCCTTCTTCAGGTTGCGGAGCTTGCCGATTTCGTTCGCGGCCTTCTCGCGCTGCTCCGGCGAGGAGTCGGGGGAGACGAGGACGCCGCGCCACATGTCGATGTCGGAGTCGCGGCCCTTCTCGAACTTCTGCTGCTGCTCCTGCGCCTTTTGTTCCGCGCCCTCGAAGAGGGATGTGAGGTATTGCTGGACCATTTAGAATCCTGTGTCGAGCGCACCGCCACCGGCGCCAGCAGCGGCACCGGCGCCGCCGGATGGAATCGCGCCGGCGATGCTGGAGATAAGTTTCACCCAATCGTTCACCGCGCTGGTGTGGATGTCCTGACTCGTTTTGCGATTGGTGCCGGAGATGCTGGCCAGGTTGCTGGCTAGGTTACCCGCCGACGACGATGCCCCGATCCCAGCGGCGGTCTCACCCGCGCCGATGCCGGCCTCGCCCGCTGCCGCGCCGCTGCGGAGCTTACCGATGGTGTCGGCGATCTGGCCGCGCACGCCAGTGTTGATGCCCTGGGAGATGGCGTTGGTGCCTCCGGTGCGGTTGCCGGTCTGGGCGATCTGCTTCTGCTGCTGCTGCGCGCCTGCGGTGATGGCGTTCACTTCCGGCGCCGCGGCGGCCATGATCTTCGAGGGGTTGCCGGAAAGGATGTTGCTGTAATAATTGCTGGCCTGCCCGGTGTCGCTCGCGCCCGCGGACGTGAGGTTGTTGCCGGTCGAGGAGAGCTGGCCGATCAGCGAATCGAG
>CAZVYV010000924.1:0-1354 GCA_964630985.1 uncultured Occallatibacter sp. | reverse complement strand
GAGCACAAGCGCATCAAGGAGACAGTGAGCCTTCCCCTCGGCGCGGTGCGACTGACCGAGCAGTTTCTCTCCGACGATCCCGCTCCGCGCGATGGCCTGGTCCGCATGCGACAGTTGATCGCGCGCGAGCTGCGCCGCGCTCATCGTAGAATTCAGCCGGGCCGGGCGCCGCTGGTGATCGCCACGTCCGGCACGGCCGCGGCGCTTTCCGCTGCCTACGCTCAGGGAACAAAGAACGGCAAACCCGGCACAAAAAAGGCGGGCAAATCCGTTTCCAAATCTGGTTCCGACCGCTCCGAGGATCGCTCCGCCATCCTAGCTGGAATGGTCCCATCGCGCGCGGTGCGCAAACTGGCCAGTAAGTTGGCCAAGATGTCACTTCCTCAGCGCGAGGCCGTTCCCGGGATCGGTCCTCGCCGCGCTGAGATCATTGTTGCCGGAGCCGAGGTCTACTCCGAAATCCTCGAGAGCTTCGCGCTGAAAGGCTTTCGCTACTCGCCGCTCGGTTTGCGCGACGGCATTCTGGCGCAGATGCTTGCCGAGCAAGACGCCCGCGCCAAAGCTCATCGCGAGTTCGAGCACGAACGCTGGGAGAGCGTGCTATCCACGGCGCGCCGTTACGGCGTCGATCCCCGTCAGGCTGAGCCCGTGCGCGGCCACACCGTCCAGCTTTTTCGCGAGCTCAAGTCAATGCACGAGCTCCCGCCCGAATACGAAAGCTGGCTGGCTGCTGCTGCGATGCTCCGCGATACTGGAAAGTTCATCAACCACCAGGGCCATCACCGGCACACGCAGTACATCATCTCCAGCTCTGAAGTTTACGGCTACACCCAACTGCAGCGCACCCTGGTGTCGGCGATCGCGCGCTACCTCGGCAAGAGCCGCCCCCAGCCCGGCGACCGCGCTCTGCGCAACATTCCCGCCGACGAGCACAAGAATGTCAATCGTGCCGTAGTCCTGCTGCGTCTCGCCATTGCATTGAATCAGGATCGCGCCTCGGACGTTCTCCGCGTGGGAATACGGGTCTACCCCAAGAGGGTTCATCTCGAGTTGCGGCCAGGGCGCACCGGCGCAGAGCTGGAATTGTGGTCGTTGCGCAAGGAAGCCGGCTATTTCCGCGAAGTCTTCGGGCGCGAGCTTTTCGTGGCGCTGGCGTAAACGATCCTCGCCGTGCGTGGATCCAGAAGCCATTGCAGTCGCGGCGGATGGCGTTCCATGTCGACCCGCGCAATGGAGCCCTTGCGCATCCTGATCGAAGCGCCTCCGTTGCCCGTGATCAGCCGGCCCAGAAACTGAAACATGTTGGGGTTGTGCCCCACAGCCAGAACCCCGTCGCGGTCGGCGTACTTCGCCA
>CAZVYV010000923.1:0-1357 GCA_964630985.1 uncultured Occallatibacter sp. | reverse complement strand
GAGAAGGGCGAGAAAGAGGTCAAGAAGATCGAGGCCGAAACCCATCAGCTATACCTCGACATGGGCGTGGTCGGTCAGGACGAGGTTCGCAAGATCGTCATTGCCGATCCGGATTCTCCGTATAACGCGCTTGACCCTGACGACATGCCCGAGCCTCCTGACCAGACCGGAATGATCCAGGGCAAGAGCGGCGGCGAGGAGGGCGAGGAAAGTGACCGCGCCATGGACGGCGCTATATTGACTTTTGATGAATGGAGCGAGGCCGAACATCCTCGTGCCCCCAATGGAAGGTTCGGGAGTGGAAGTGGCGCAGGGCCAGAGCACCCGCACGGCAGCAATCCTAAATTTCACGCCATGGTCACGAGGCACAAAATACCGGAGGCTGCCTCTGCCGTAGCGTCTTCGGCGCGCGACTTGCGTAAGAGCCAGAAAGCCGTTGAGAAATACGTCAAGTATATCTCAGGACTAAATGAGAAGATCGACGCCATCACAAATTCACATAGCGATCCTGATCAATTGATATCGCTTCGCGACATCGGGTCATCGCAGACGGTCGAGGAGATATCCGACTTTGCCAAGGGATTGGCGCGAGAAGGAAAGATCAGGGACGTTCTTGGGTTCGAGGACGATGAAGATGGTTTCAAGGTTCTGCTGGGCGAGTTGAATCGGTCTGAGCGCGATGATCTTTTTATGCTTAAATCTCGCTTGGAAGCAATTTATCCGAAGGCGTTTGAAGCGGCCAAGGAGACCCGTCGTGCTGCGCTTGAGACCACAAAGCAAATGAAGATGCTGCGGAAGCGCATCGAAAAGACGCCCGGATACGATGAGTTGCAAGACGAGGGCACTGACACAGAAGGCCTATATGCCGACAAAATGGCTGAATTGTTTGACCAAGATCCTGATGATATCGATGATTTGGTCGATGTGGCCAGCTATCTGGCGGACGAACCGGTGTCATCTGAATACAGCGAATACCTTCAAGGCAAGATGGAAGATCTTGCGGATGAAGCTGCAGAAAATAAACGCTGGGAATCCTTGACTTCGGAACAGCGAATTGCCGAAGAGAATGAAAATGCCCGCAAGGAGCGCGAGGAAGACGAGGAGCATACGGCCAAAATCAATAAATTGGTAGACGCTGCGTTGACGGCCGGATGGTATCCTGGCAAGCCACAGCCTCCTGAGCTGCGTGAGATGGCATCTCCCCGGTCCCAGCAGAAAATACGGGATAGGGTGGAAAAGGTTATGAAAGGGTAGTTGCGCGGCTTTCCGATCCGGAGTAACGACGTTGTTCGGCACCACACTGAAAGGGACGGCTGATGCGCAACTGGATCGACAACATCCCGGCGATGGCCGGGCG
>CAZVYV010000922.1:0-1358 GCA_964630985.1 uncultured Occallatibacter sp. | reverse complement strand
ATTCGGAAAAGAGCGAGGGCCGCAGCGTCATTTCCAGCGCCACGTCCGGTTTGTTCAGATTGGAAACCGCGCGTTCGGACATCATGAAAAGATTGCGGCAGACCGCGCGCAGCGGCAAGCATGGTATTTACAAAAATCGAAACCGGTATAGAATGGAGGCAAGCTCATGCCCCGGAAGTTTTCAAGGACGGGTTGGCGAGTTCCGGTCAGAAATGGCCGGCAACCGGCGGCGAGGTTTTTTTTCACGCGGGCTTTTACGCTCTTGGAACTGCTGGTGGTCATCGCGGTCATCGCCATCCTGGCAGCCTTGCTGTTGCCGGCGCTGGCGGGCGCCAAGATGCAGGCGGCCCGCATCCAGTGTGTCAACAATGAGAAGCAGTTGATTCTGGCCTGGGCAGTTTATTCCGGTGACAACAATGAAAGCCTGGTCTTGAACGGCGGCGACACTTCGACGACCTCCACGCAGGCGCATTTGTGGATTCAAGGCGGCAACCACGGTTCGTCCGACTCGCTGACCAATGACCTGTATCTGACGGGCGCGAATTTTGCGCTGTTTGCCAAAATTCTTCCGGCCGAGCGGATTTACAAATGCCCGGCGGATAATACCACCTGGCCGCTGTGGACTTCGAAATTAACCTACGTCGCCGAATTGCGCAGCTATTCCATGAACAGTTATGTTGGAACCACTCCCGCCGGCGCCATCGCCCCGATCAGCTTGAATCCCGCCTACAAAATATACTTGAAAGCTTCACAGCTTGCGGCAGACTCGCCGGTCAATCGCTTTGTGTTCACGGATGTCAATCCGGCCAGCATCTGCACGCCCGGCTTCGGCGTGGACATGAGCCTGCAGACTTGGATTCATTATCCTTCCGCCCTGCACCGGCAGCGGGGCGTGCTGGCCTTTGCCGACGGCCATGTGGAACCCCACCGCTGGCTGGACGCCCGAACCATGTTGCAACTCGAAGGCGGACAGGCTTATATCCAGCACGGCATCGCCTCGCCCAACAATCCCGATTTGAACTGGATCGCGGAACGGACAACTTCAAAAAAATAGCCCGACCGCGCCAGTTTTTGGGAACGCTTCTGTCCCCGGCGCGGACCGGCTGTAAATGGAAATTTGAAAGGCGCCGGCCAGACGGCAATTGTGCATCCGCGCATTTCGCCAATTTTCACGAATGGGTTTGCTGGAATTCCATTCGCGATAAATTGCGCCGTCCGCGGATTCACTGTTTCGCGCCTTTACTTGCGCTGCAAATGAAGTATCTATTTACCCATGCAAAATTTTCTCGTTCCAATTGTGGTTGAGCAGACCGGACGCGGCGAGCGGACGTGGGACATTTATTCCCGCCTGCTCGTGG
>CAZVYV010000921.1:0-1358 GCA_964630985.1 uncultured Occallatibacter sp. | reverse complement strand
CCGAGCGTAACAAGTCCGCCCATGGAAGCCAAGACCGTAGCCGGAACGAAATCTGGCTCAAGCCACGGCCTATCCTCGTGCGTGCGGTACCACGCCGCACACCAGCATGCATGACCGATGGCGCCAAATGCGAGCCACCAGAAGAGGCAGACGGCCTCGAACAGGTTCATGACGCCACCACGGTGGGCTTGTGGGCAGCGCAGATGGACTGCCAGTCCCGTTTCTTGAGCGTAAGGCCTTCAGCCTCCGCCCTCTTCCGGATCGCGAAAAGCGTATGGCGGGGAAAGGCCAAGCATAGATCGCGCCCGCTGAGATGGGGATAAAGTTCGCGGAGCAAATTGATCTCCGTCGCTTTCCATGCGGTCCACATCAGACACCACCTGGCTGAACGTAGCAGAACACGTAGCCATTCCGGCTCAGGAAGACAACGCCATGGCCGGTGGGGTTCGAGCGATCCCACTTCAGTTTGTTGTTGGGAACCTCGACCTCGGTTCCCGGCGGCACATGCGGCCGGCCGCGCGGTCCGTCTGGCCGGTCGTCGGTGATCGTCGCGTAGGTCTTGCCGTCTCTGACGTGAACCTCATCCGCCCAATATGCGTCAGCCTCGCCGCAGCAGCTCGCAGTCGGAACATCTGGCTGCATCAGTGCCTGATACCAAGCGCGGGTGTGGGGATCGACTGCTTCCCATTGTCCGAGATCGCGGGCGCTCGCGAAACTCATGGCGCCAATCGCAAGCGCAAAGGCGACTGTCCTCATTCGAGCACCGCCGGGGTAAATCCCCAGTCCATGTTGCCGACCTGCGTGGGAATGTTCGGGTCGAGCTTCTTGATCCGCTCGTAGCCCCCGCCGTTCCATCGGAACAGGATATCCGACCATATCACACGCTTGGGTTTACCGCGGCGACGTATGACCGAACGCGTCCGAAACTTGCCGGAGCAGTCAGTCGGCGGAAAGAATATCACTTGACGCGGCTCGTATCCGTATTCGATTTTCTTCGGCATTTGCTTTCTCCCTATTCCTTCCTGGCGCGATCAAGCAACTCGTTGAAATAGTAGCTGCATTCCCGCTCTTGCCAATCTCTCTTGTTTCTCGCGTCGCAAAAACTAGAGTATGCAATTTCTTCCTGTTTGCGAAGCTCTTCAAGCTTTCTGGTCTCAAGATCGAGACGCTTGTGCAGTTCGCTGCTGTCCATCTTCATTCTGCACCCGATGTCTTGCGGGCTTGCCGCGCCGCTGCGCGCTCGACGGCGGCGTCGTGATCGTCGAGCGGGCTCGGGCCATCGCGCCAGCGGTAGTCTTTGTCAGCGGCATACAGCGGGACTAACGGGACGATCCCGCGCTGCCATTGGTTCCCGGCCG
>CAZVYV010000920.1:0-1359 GCA_964630985.1 uncultured Occallatibacter sp. | reverse complement strand
TCTGCAATCAGCCGGCGATGGTCTCCGCCCCGCATACACTCCAGGTCCTCCGTGATCGTTACGCTCTGTCCGAATACCTGAATCATAAAATTCCTCAAACTTGGTAGGGTAGACGAGACTTGAACTCGTTAGAATGTCCGGCTTGAAAGACCGGCCGCTCGACCACTTTGCGCTCTACCCCACAAACCTTGGTAGCCCTGGACGGTTACGATCCGTCTTTTCTCGGATGAGAACCGAGTTGCCTAGCCAGTAGCAGACAGGGCCACAAAAACTAAACCCTCCCGGTGGCCGCCGAGAGGGTTCAAGTGCTGGTCCAGTTGCCCTCTCGATTCACATACCTGCCCCCTGCCACGGTTGTTCCGTCGCTGGTGTAGTGCAATCGAAATGGCCCAAAGTCTTCATCTCTTCTCTGACCAGAACCTTACTGCAAGCGAACAGATCGTGTCAAGTTATTTTTTCTTTGGGTTCCATCCCTTCCGGTGGATACCCTTCGGCCCTTGGGTCACTGTTACCATGGTGAGCGCGGGGAGACTCGAACTCCCATCGTCCGATTACGGTACGCTCGTTTAGGAAACGAGGCCGATACGCGCTCTAAAAATGGTGCACGATGCAGGACTCGAACCTGCCGCCTCGGGTTTCGTAGACCCGCGCTCTAGTCCAGATGAGCTAATCGTGCAAACTTGGACACGGCGACGGGACTTCAACCCGCATCTGACTCTTTAGAAGAGAGCCGCTCTTTGCGTTGAGCTACGCCGTGAACTCGTTCTGCCCAGTGCAACTTCTTGTGACAGTTAGCGCACATAGGCTCACACTTTTCGATCTCTTTTAATATGCGTTCGCGACACCAACCATTTTGTATCGCCGTTGCTATTTCAGTTTCTTTCTCTTCTGGATTCCGGTGATGGAATTCTAGACATGCTGGATGGGCTTCAGGACACATACAGCACTTTAACCCTTCCTTTAGAGATTGATACCATGCAATCAATCCCAACATCCGACTGCGGTTCCAGTTCTTTTGCCGTTCAGGATGCTTCTTGTACCAGTCCCGTTGATACTCCAACTTGCGAACCATATCCCGTCCACTTGCTGGTGGACGAATTATAGCTTTAATCCCATCCGATAAATTTTTTGCTCGCTCCGCTTCCGTCAATTGGTATGGGACGAGCCACTTCTGCGCAGTTCCTATCGGGACATTAAGCCGTCGGGCGATAGCACTCGTCGCCATTCTGTGCTCTATCCGTAACCTTATGATCTCGGGCTTTAAGTGTTGATGCTTGCTCTTGTTCATAAAACTGGTGAGGGCGACAGGATTCGAACCTGCTGCCTCTCGGGTAACAGCCGAGCACACGAGCCGATCGT
>CAZVYV010000919.1:0-1362 GCA_964630985.1 uncultured Occallatibacter sp. | reverse complement strand
AAGCGTCCGGTGCCGTTGGTGGGACACGTTGAGCGGGCTCGGGAAGCCGATCTGCCATTCTTCCGCACGGACCCGAACGTGATGATTTCTTACTTGGAAGGTGCTGGCGAGGTCTTGGCGCGGAAGAAGTATTTTGGTCAAGACGGCGACAAAGTGGCTGGCACGATCGCGCAGATTCCGAACAAGAAGATGCGGGACACGACGAAAGAGATCATCGACAGCTTACTGCAGCGTAACCCGATGGAGGATGAATCGAAGTGGCTGTTGCGGATGGCTTCGGACTGGTCGGTGTTGTCGAAGATGACATTCTCTTCGATCAAGGCTTTGGGACACTCCGCCCACGGAGCGTTGAGTACCGGCTTACGTTCGTACTTTGGAGGACTGTTTGAGGGAATATTCAACCACAGTGAAGCCCAGCACCTAGCCGATCTATCAGGTTCGGTCATGGAGCAGACGAAGATCGAGATGCTGAGTGAGTACGGCATCAACAAGAAAGGCTTAGCGGCATCGGTCCTGAAATACAACCTGTGGCAGTCGGCTTACAAGTTTGGCCGCGTAGTCGCAGACGCGAACGCCCGTGTGTTCATGGACAAAGTGGCGTTGCCGCGATTGCTGGAAGACCACGAAGACGTTCATGCGCGCCGGATATTAAAAGAGAAAATGCTCTTGGACGACAATCGGATTGACGAAGCGATTGCGCGTGGGCGGTGGACCGACGAAGACCACCACTGGGGAGCGAAAGCTTTCTCGGACAAGATCATGTACACGTTCGATCCGACAGAGTTGCCGCCGGCGTGGAGGCCGCATAGTGAAGGTCCGATCAGCCAGGGAGTCTTGGCCGCTACGCGGCTGGCGACACTGCTGCGCGGCTACCAGTTCAAGACGCATGCGCTATTGAAAGACGACATCTACGACGAGATCAAGAACCACAACAACTTCCGGCCGCTGATTCCGTTCTTGACCTTGTACCCGGCAATGGGTGCGATTATCTCGACGATGACGGCTTTGGCAACCGCGAACAAGAAGAAGTTCAAAGAGATGCTGGACGACAAGAACTGGACCCCGGGAAAGGAACTCGAAGGCTACATTGACGACATCGCGCACCAGATCGGAGACGCGCAGTTGATGGCGGCTATCGAGCAGTTCCGAAAAGGCCGCGTGGAGTTGGGCACGAAGATCGTGGACGAGTGGGCGATTGGAGCGATCCCATCGGACACCCTGAGAACCCTGCACACATCTGCGAACGTGGCCTTTGCCAAGAACAACCGGCAGCGGAAGAAGGCGATCACGGGCTACATGAAAGAGACATTCCCGCTTGCTCAGACGATAAGCCACCTGGCGCCGGTGCCGAGCCACTCAACA
>CAZVYV010000918.1:0-1364 GCA_964630985.1 uncultured Occallatibacter sp. | reverse complement strand
ACGGTGATCTACACACACTCGCTCGATCCGAACATCGCGGTGGTGTGGTCGGGGCTTTGCAACCTGGCCGGCGTGCTGGTCTCAAGCGGCGCAGTGGCCTTTAGCGTGATCACGCTGTTGCCGGTGGAGCTGATTCTGCAGGTGAGTTACGGCGCGGGATTCGCGATGGTATTTGCGCTGCTGCTCGCGGCCATCATCTGGAACCTGAGCACGTGGTGGTTCGGACTGCCGGCTTCAAGTTCGCACACCATGGTCGGTTCGATCATCGGCGTGGGCGTGGCCAACCAACTGATGAACGTGCACTCAGGCACTTCTGGCGTGGATTGGGGACAGGCCACCAAGGTTTTTCAAGTGCTGCTCATCTCGCCCATCGTCGGCTTCGTTTGCGCCGGTGCGCTGCTGCTGCTTTCCAAATTCTTCATCCTCACCAAATGGGCCAGGAGCTTCGCCGTCCACTATGACGCGAACCACAAAAAGCCTCTTTGGTTGATTCCCGCGGTCGCAGTTACGGGAATTCCCGGGGCTTACATATTTCTGTGGATCGCTCCCATGGTTTTCGGACTCTTCGGGACTCCGGGGCTGGCCGCATGGCAGCCGATCAAGGGTTTCACCTCCTGGAACCCTCCAGCGGGCCTGATCGCGACGATGGTGCTGTTGGGGATCGCTGGCTGGTACCTCATCGCGGTGTTCGCCAGAATCGTGATCGAGAATGCGGACGTGCTGTTTACTTCTCCCAAGGGCAGCACCCCTCCGCCGTGGCCGATTCGCGCGCTGCTGATCTTTACCTGCTCAGGCGTGAGCTTTGCGCACGGCTCCAATGACGGACAGAAGGGCATGGGGTTGATCATGCTCATCCTGATCGGTACTGTGCCGACGGCATACGCGCTGAACCACGCGGTGACCGCAAAGGATGTGCAGGCATTTGTTACGACTTCGCAGGCGGCCGACCAGGTGATCAACGCGCACGCGGATCAGAGCGCCGTGATGGGCGCCGACGCAAGAGCTACGGTCACCCAGTACATCGCCACCAAGCAACTGCAGCCGGACACGATGCTCGCGCTGCGGGAGCTGGTGAACGACTTGAGCAACGAAGTTTCAATCTACAAGGAGTACAAGTCGGTTCCTGCAAGCCAGCAGACCAACGTGCGCAACGACATGTACGTGGCCAGCGAGGCAATCCGGCTGATGCTGAAGAGCAAGAATCCGCAATTTACCGCGGACGAAACCACCGCGCTGACGAAGTACGAGGCGCAGGTGAACAAGGCGACGAAGTTCATCCCCGGTTGGGTGAAGGTGGCCGTGGCGCTGGCGCTGGGACTTGGCACCATGGTTGGGTGGAAGCGCATTGTGGTGACGGTGGGCGA
>CAZVYV010000917.1:0-1364 GCA_964630985.1 uncultured Occallatibacter sp. | reverse complement strand
AAGGTTTTGTCTTCGGGCGGGATTTTGCCCGCCATCTCGGGAGCGGTTTTGTCTTCAGGGAACGAAACGAAGCGAGCGTCGCAGGAAAGCGGCAGACCGGGAGTGACCATGTTGGCGGCGGTTTCTGTGGCGGTCTCCGTGTCTGTTACGTCATCGCCTTTAGGCTCGAGGTTGCCGCGTTGCGGGCCGATGACGATGTCGGCGTCCTTGTCGTAGAAGAGGGAATCTTTCTGATCGTCGGCGAAGACATTGTCGAGCTTGATCTGGAGCTTGTGATCCGCGTCGAGGCCATAGAAGGTGAAAGCGCCGGGAGTGAGGACGTGGACGTTTTGAAGCGTGATGTCCTGATAGATGGGGAGGCGGTCACCGGTGAAGTTGGTGTAGTGGGGCGTGAAGACAAGAGGGTTGGGCACGTTGCGGATGCAGACGTTGCGATAGACGACTTGATGGACTAGGCCGCCGCGACTGGGATCGGATTTGATGCGGAGGCCGTTGTCGGCGCCGTCGATGGTGAGGTCTTCGACCAGAAGGTGATCGACGCCGCCGTAGGTGCCGCTGCCGATGGACATGCCGTGACCCGAGTAGAAGTGGTTGTGGAGGACGGACATATTCGAGACGGGGCCAGCGGCGCTGGGCTTGAGGCAGACATCGTCGTCGCCGGTGTGAATGTAGCTGTAGGCGATGGTGATGTTGCGCGATGAGCCGGGATCGATGCCGTCGGTGTTGCGCGCGGTCTTGGGAGTCATGATCTTGACTCCCCACGCAGTGAAGCCATCGGTTTGATTGACCGAGACATGGAAGCCGGGCGAATTGCGCAGAGTGATTTTGTAAAGGATAAAGTTGTCGACGTGGCGAAGGGCGATCATTGCCGGGACACTCTGCTGCTGGTCAGTGACCTTGGCCTGATGCGCAAGATCCCACCAAGTGACGTCCTGGCCGAGGAGCGTAGCGCCGCCGCGCGCGTCAATGGAGCCCTCGCCCATGATGCCGGCGTTTTTTGCGCCGTCGGCAAAGATGAGCGGCTTGCATCCGCGGCCGTGCTCGGAGACGACGCCGCAGGCGCCGGACGAAAGATCGAAGACGCGCGGATCGCGCGAGGCGACGAGTGCGGTGTTCTTGCTGATGACGAGAGTGACACCGGGACGAAGAGTGAGCGGGCCGGTCAGGAAGACGTTTTTCTTGCCGTGGGAGCGGAGAACGACGGACTTCAAAGAAGATGTGGCGCTGGAGGCGTCGGATTGGCCGGCGGCGCAGTGGTCGAGCGCGTCCTGGATGCGGGCGGTGGAGAGTTTTTGCTCATCGGCGACGGCGATGACGCCGTGATTGGCGGCGACGTCACCCTGGAGGGTGACGCAGGCGGGAGG
>CAZVYV010000916.1:0-1365 GCA_964630985.1 uncultured Occallatibacter sp. | reverse complement strand
TCGTTTCCAACGCCTCAACGAACCTCAAAGGTGCCGGCCGGGTCACGCACCGGATCTCAATGCGGCCCTCCATCCTGAAGCGGATGCAAATCTTGGGGCGCTACCGGAACGTGGACTTGCCCTATCCGGGGCCGCCGCCGCTGAAGGATGCGGTTAGCCAGAAGATTGATCAGGTGCAAGGTGTCGCACCGCCGAGTTTTACCGAACCGGAGGACCAGGACCGCGAGCTTTACGAATGCTATGCGGAAATCGACATCCCCGGTTTTGAGCACCGCGACGCGAAGACGAAAGAGGAAACCGGGCTGCCGTTACCCTACGTCGTGACGATCGACAAGGATGCACGGCGCGTCCTGGAAATCCGGCGGAACTGGGAGGAAGATGACGACCTCTGTATGCCGCGGTCCCGGATCATCGCGTACATCTATGTCCCCGGTTTGGGCTTCTACGGCATCGGCCTGCTCAACATTCTCGGCAACGCGACCAAGGCGGTAACGGCGGCATGGCGTCTCATGATTGACGCCGGCATGTTCGCGAACTTCCCCGGATTCCTGTATCTCAAGAGCCTTGCGAAGCAGTTGACGAACCAATTCCGCATCGCGCCTGGATCGGGGATGCCGATCGATACGGTGGGCACCGATATCCGCGCCTCGGTGATGCCGCTGCCGTACAAGGATCCATCGGCGGTTTTCATTCAGTTGATCGATAACATCGTCCAGACCGCCCAGCGGGTGGGATCGACGGCAGAGCTTCAGATCGGAGAGGGCAAGCAAGACGCACCTGTAGGCACCACGTTGGCGCTGATTGAGCAGGCGACAAAGCTCATGAGTGCGGTGCACAAGAGGCTGCATACCGCACAGTCGCAAGAGTTCATGATGCTGAAGGAACTTCTGATGGAGGATCCCTCGGCGTTGTGGCGGCACAACAAGAAAAGCAAGGTTCTCGCTCTACTAGTCCAGCAGGCAGGGCAGCAACCCATTGCGGATGCCGAGGATCAGGCCGAGGAACGGCACAAGGAACTGTTCCTAGCCGCATTGGACGATATCGACATCGTGCCGCGGGCGGATCCGAATACGGCGTCTCAGACCGAACGCTACCTCAAGGTTACCGCGATGAAGCAGATTGCGGCGACCAATCCGAACATCGATCAGGATGAGGTGGATTTGCGGGCGCTGCATGTGCTCGGGATCGATGACGCGGAATCACTGTTCAAGCCACCGCCGCCGCAGGGGGCGATACCGCCGAACCCCGATGCGATGGAGGCACAAGCCACCATCATGGCGGCACAGGCCCGCATGACGGATTCGCAGACGCGCCAGATCGAGGCCGGGATCAAGGCGAAGACGGCACAGGACGACAGCGTTACCA
>CAZVYV010000915.1:0-1366 GCA_964630985.1 uncultured Occallatibacter sp. | reverse complement strand
GAAAAAGTGCGCACCATGCAGCGCAACTGGATTGGGCGCAGCGAGGGGACGGAGGTGGATTTCTTCCTAAAAGAAATCCACGAGGGAACAGGGAACGGGGAACAGGGATCAGATCAAAAGCGGATTCGAGTGTTCACGACGCGAGTGGACACGATTTTTGGCGCGACCAGCGTGCAGTTGGCCCCGGAGCATCCGGTGGTGATGGCTTTCACAGCGGAGGATTCAAGCCTGAAGGCGAATGTCGATGAGTTGCTTGCACAGCAGAAGGCGGCCAGGGAAGCCGGCGACCTGGGCGCGATCGACAAACACGGCGTTGCGACGGGACGCTTTGCGATGAACCCGTATAACGGCGAGCGCGTGCCAATCTGGGTGGCGAACTACGTTTTGATGGACTACGGGACGGGCGCCATCATGAGTGTGCCGGCGCACGACGAACGCGATTTTGAGTTTGCGACGAAGTACGGAATTGAAATTCGGCGAGTGATCAAGCCGGTCGCGGGCGATGAGGGCGCCGACGTGCTCCCGTTCATTTCCGAGGACGGCGTGCTGGTGAACTCCGGCGAATACGACGGATTGAGCTGCGCGCAGGCCCAGAAAAAACTCCAGGAAGTGGCGACAAGAGGTCAGTTTGGAGAGGCAAAGATCATCTTTCGCTTGAAGGATTGGGGCGTGAGCCGGCAGCGCTACTGGGGCACGCCGATTCCCATGATTCACTGCGAGCGCGACGGGCTGGTTCCGGTTCCGGACGATCAACTGCCGGTGATTTTGCCCGACAAGATTGAGATCACGCAGCAGGGCGGCTCGCCTTTGGCCCGAGTGCCGGAGTTTGTGAACACTACTTGCCCCAAGTGCGGCGGACCGGCGAAACGCGAGACGGACACAATGGATACATTCGTCGATTCGAGCTGGTACTTCTATCGCTACACGGACGCGCACAATTCTTCTGCTCCTTTTGCTCGAGAGCGCGCGAATTATTGGTTTCCGATCGATCAGTACATCGGTGGTGTAGAGCACGCGATTCTGCATTTGATCTATTCGCGCTTCTGGACGAAGGTGATGCGCGACCTGGGCCTGGTGGAGAACGACGAGCCGGTCGAGCGCCTGTTCACACAGGGCATGGTGATCAAAGACGGCGCGAAGATGTCGAAGTCGAAGGGGAACGTGGTTTCGCCCGATGACATGGTGGCGCGTTACGGCGCCGACTCCGCGCGTATGTATTCACTTTTTGCCGCGCCTCCCGACCGCGACCTTGACTGGCAGGAGGATGGAGTCGCTGGTGTGAGCCGCTTTCTGGGACGTGTCTGGCGGATTGTGACGAAGTATTCGGAGATTGCGCGGAGTGGCGCTCCGCGCCCTGGCGTTTTGG
>CAZVYV010000914.1:0-1367 GCA_964630985.1 uncultured Occallatibacter sp. | reverse complement strand
GGGGCCGGACCGCGCGAATGTGGCCCAGGACGCGGAAAATCCCGGCTTCCGGGCCCTGGGGGCCAAGAAACCGGGACTTCCGATAACGCTACGGTGCCGCTTACGCGAACACCTGATGGTGGCGGGGGCAGGATTTGAACCTGCGACCTTCGGGTTATGAGCCCGACGAGCTACCAGACTGCTCCACCCCGCGTCGTGAGGTGACAGGGTACCACTCCCCTACGGGGTGTCGTCCAGCCCCGTCCGAACGACCGACGCCCCTAGGCCGTGCGCCGGTCAGCTGTTGAGGCCGGCGATGGCGGCCTGGCCCGGGTTGGTGGTGGTGGTCGTCGTGGTGCTGGCCACCGGGCCACCGGTCAGGGCCTGGACCTGCTGCAGGTAGGACTCCATCGAGGTGATGTCGGTCTGGTAGTTGCCGAGGTTGCCGGCCTTCAGGTCGACCTGGGACTGCGTGTACGCCGCCTGGGCCTGGGCCAAGAGCGCCTCGGCCTGAGGCGACAGTGTCGTCGACGACCCGCCCGTGGTCGGACTGGCCTGTACCGGCGCCGAGAAGAGCTGGGTCAGCGCCGACGACAGGCTGTTGCCGATCGCCGCCGGCTGGTTGCCGTAGACGGCGATGACGCGCTGCAGCACCGGGAACGGGTTCCTCGACGATTCCACGTAGAGCGGCTGCACGTACAGCAGCGCGTTGGCCACGGGGATCATCAGCACGTTCCCCAGTAACACCGACGAGCCGTTCTGGTTGAGGAGCGAGATCTGACCGGACACCTGGGGCGTGGCGCTGATCTTGGCGGCTACGATCGCCGGTCCGTTGACCGGGTTGTCGCGTGGAGTCACGAACATCTGGAGCTGGCCGTAGTGGCCCGGGTCGGACCCGGCGATCATGAATCCGGACAGCGTCTGGATCTGACTGCCGGTCGAGACCGGTACGAGCGCATCGATCAGGTTGAACGACTGCGACGTCTCCCCCGGGATCCGCATCACCTGGTAGATCGGCGACATGCGCACCAGCTGGCCGGTCGAGACGACCTGGCCCTGGGCGTTCACCGTCTGCGTGGTGGCGGCCGCCTGAAGGGGAGAGCCCGAACCAGGATCGGGCGAGAGCGTCCACGCGTCGGCGGCGCTGTAGAAGCTCGAGGCCTTCACGATGTGGTACTTCCCGTACATGGTGGCCTGGACGGTGAAGATGTCCTCCGGGTAGCGGAGGTGGGCCCGTAGGTCGGACGGCATCTTCGACGCCGAGGTGAACATCTTGGGAAACGCCTTCTCATAGGTCTCGATGATGGGATCGTTCGGATCCATCACGTAGAAGGTCATCTTGCCCGTGTAGGCGTCGATGACGACCTTGACCGAGTTGCGCACGTAGT
>CAZVYV010000913.1:0-1367 GCA_964630985.1 uncultured Occallatibacter sp. | reverse complement strand
TCGCTCAGCAGTTCCGTCGCCCGATGCCGTATCTCGCGCGCCCGCCATAACTCCATATGGCCCAGCCCACGGGGGCCGAGGCCCACAATCTCCGTTGCATTCAGAAGTCCTGCAACATTGCACCCGGCCAGATCCAGTACGCGATCCCCAATCGCTACGCAGGTGTGCCGGCGCTGCCGATGGTCTTCGTAAAGCCCGAACGGCAGATTCTCCAGCGGGAAATCCCCCTCCGGATCGTTTGCCGACTCTACCCAGCTCCGCTTTCGCTCCGGCGCGTCGCCCCTCACACCCACCCCGTCGTCGTCTCTACCTTAAATCCACCGCATCTGCTTCAAATCCTGTACAGGCTCCTCAAACGAACAGGACCCGAAGCCGATCGCAAACTCATTCCGGGCCTTCTCCAGCTGGTCCGCGATCAGCGCATTGTCATGCCAGCGAATCACCTCGTCATCCAGCTGGAACGCCGCGGCATCTTCCTCGCTCAGCGTCTTCACCAGCGCCTTTTCATCCGCACCAAAGAATGCCAGCGCGCCGGCGAGAAACACGTTCACAAATCCATGCATGGCCACACGCGAACCGGCTGGCTCCAATTCATGCACGCCCCGCACCGCATGGTGCAGCCCCGCCGTCGCCTTCCACGCCACCCGTTCCCGCGCACAAGCCAGCAAAAACTGCGCCACCTTCTCCACCGGCGGGACCGACTCGGCCGTCAGCCCTCCCATCCGAATCTTCGCCCGCGCCCCATACTCCGCCAGTACAGGCAGCACCTCACTCGCCCGCTCCGGAGGAAACTCCACATACCGCGACCGCGCGGCAGGCAATCTTTCCAGTGCCTCTTGCGCCGCGCGCGCATCCGCCGCCTTCGTCTCCAGCGATCCGATGAAGACCGCCCCTTGCTGGAACTCCTCGATGGCGCGCACGTCCTCGGCTGTCTCGCCCGCGCAAACCACCTTCAGAGTCCACGGCCGTTCCTGCTCCGTCCCCCAAACCCTTTCAAACGCGCTCGCAAACTCCTTCAGCCGGTTGGCCGGCAACACAAACCCTCCGAGCAGCCAGAATTCGTCCGTTTGCGCATAGCTTTGATAATTCCGCAGCGCGCTCTCCATCTCGAGCGCCGCCGGAGGAAACAATCCGGCGTACTCCAGAATTCTCCCCAGCAACGCCTGCGCAGCGCTCATGTCCTAAGCCCTTTGGCTGGTTTTTCGCTCATCTTCCGCTCGATTTTGGCTCGCTTTTCGCTAACTGCTTTTTTGGCTGAACACTTCTTCGCTTGCAGTTTGTTCAGCTAAACGCTTCTTCGCTAATCGTCGTTCGGCTAAACGTTCTTCGCTAATCGTTCTTCGCTCGCTCCTGGCTAGCTTTTCGCT
>CAZVYV010000912.1:0-1367 GCA_964630985.1 uncultured Occallatibacter sp. | reverse complement strand
CGAAGGCGCGGTACTATGATGCGAACGTTGCGCAGCAGAAAGAGAAAGAGTTTGGTGGCGAGGTTTTCAAGATGGCGAACAACGACGATGGCCAATACCAAAAAGATTTATCTTGGGATTATTCACGTTGGCCTATGAGTCAATACGGTGCTAACTTTATGCAAAGTCATTCCGGCGGTCCGCAAGAGTGGCCATGAGTTGAATTATAATTACTTTCGTTTGTAGAAAGCAAGTTGGACTGGATAAATTTTTTACCACACTGGACTGACGATCTTTTATATGGCCCAGTTCTGGCGAGGAAGTGAAGTTCCATATGGCAATTCCAGCACAGTACGAGAAGGTTAGAATCTTCGCCATTGAGTCGATTCTCATCCTTGTGGTGAAGAGTAAGAATCTCTGGAATGTTGTCGTATCCGCATCGTTCGCAACGCGGCTCTCGCTGTTTAAGTACTCGGCGTCGTTGTGTCGATGGGCACATTTTGTTTGTTCGTGTCCTATTGATTCCGACCAAGACGCGCCCGCACGCTTGAGAGCAGGTCAAATGTCGGCCTTGCTCTATTTCGCGTGGACGAGCAAGGTAAGTTGCCGAGCAGACGGGGCATGTGCGCCCCACCTTCTCAACTCTATTTGTGAACCTCGGGCTAATGACGGCAGATTTAGTAGCGCACCCTCGACTACAAAAGGTTCTCCGTTTTGCATCCCACGGAGCAAGCGAGAAAGTCTTATGGCACGCCGGGCATTCTTTGGCGACCTTCGGCGCTGGTGCTTTATGATGCGGAAGGAATCTTCTTGGGCGGCCAGCCGCGTAGTCCCATTTGGTTTTGTTTGCGAGCGGGTTGCCACACCCACAAGCGCATGCCACTGGCGTGGTGTGATCAATAAATTCCTGGTGTTGTGCTCGTCGATCATTCGCGCGACCGATTGCAGCGCATGGATGAGAGCAGTAGAGATTGGTTCCGGTCGACCGTTGCTTGAAAGCCTTACTGCATATCTTGCAGGCGATCTCTGGCTTCTCAATCCTTTTGCTTCGGTTGAAGCAAGTAAGGGAGCAATAACGGTTAACCCCGGCGTAACGATGAGGGAATACAGTATTACACAGCAAGCATACGTGGGTGAGTGGGGAATGTCGATTACGACCCTTTCTTTTTCGGCCTCCCGCCCAACTTTCCCCATTTTGCAAGTTGTTGTTTTGAGTATTTGTGAGCACGTGCATGGCCTCCTTTTCTGGCCATTTCTGAAACTGTCAGAGGTTTCCTTGGCATAAGTAAACGTAACATGCAAGCAGGTTATTGTCAATGAAAAAACAAGAAAAAACGAAGTGCGTTTTGTGTGGCGAGACTGGCGGGCGGTTTCGGTATTCGCCGCAG
>CAZVYV010000911.1:0-1368 GCA_964630985.1 uncultured Occallatibacter sp. | reverse complement strand
TGAATGAACTGGCCAAGCTCGATCGGCAACAAAGCCGCATCGTCGAGATGAGATTCTTCGGCGGCCTTTCCATCGATGAAACCGCATGTGCGCTGAACCTTTCCCCAACTACAGTGAAGCGGCATTGGACCACGGCCCGGCTTTGGCTGCATAGCCAGATGAGCAACGCAACCGACCTATGACACCCGAGCGCTGGGAACAGATTCGAGACGTGCTCGAAATGGCGCTGGAATTGGCCCCAGAGGAGCGCCCTGCCTATCTCGACGGGGCTTGCTCCTCCGATCCCGCCTTGCGCAAAGAAGTTGAAGTCTTGCTCGCGGACAGCGCCAACGTGCCCTCCGGATTTTTGCAATCTTCCGCGATGGCCGAATTCATCAGCAAGGAGATAGACAACATCGATTCGGTCGGCGCTTTGGAAGAGGGACAAGAGTTTGCGCAGCGTTTCAGGCTGATTCGCAGACTGGGCGAAGGCGGAATGGGACAGGTCTGGCTGGCAGAACAGACCCAGCCGGTGCGGCGGCAAGTAGCCCTTAAATTGATCAAGGCCGGCATGTATGACGAAGCTGTCGTGCAACGCTTCCAATCGGAGCGGCAATCGCTGGCGATCATGGAGCATCCGGCAATCGCCAAGGTTTTTGACGCAGGGACGACGCCTCAGGGTCAGCCGTATTTCGTGATGGAATACGTGCCCGGTTTGCCTATTACGGAGTATTGCGATCAAAAGAAGCTCACGATCCGTGATCGCCTCGAACTCTTTATTGAAACCTGCGAAGGCGTGCAGCACGCGCACCAGAAAGCCATCATCCATCGCGATCTGAAGCCGGCCAACATCCTCGTGGTTGAAGTGGATGGCAAGCCGGTGCCGCGCATCATCGACTTCGGGCTGGCCAAGGTGGCCACGCGTCAAATTAACGGCGACATCCGCAAAACACAACTCGGAGACTTAGTGGGAACGCCGGGATACATGAGTCCGGAGCAGGCTGACGCGAATGTGCAGGACATCGACACGCGCAGCGACGTGTACTCGCTGGGGGTTGTTCTCTACGTGTTGCTATCCGGGCGGGAGCCGTTTGAGGGCAAGCAGGGTCAGAAGCAACAGCTCGACGAGTTGCTGCGCAAGTTGCGCGAGGATGAACCGCCAAGACCGAGCACAAAGCTCAGCGGCGATCATCACACCTCAAACGCGATTGCAGAAGCGCGCAGCACGGAACCCGGACAACTGACCCGCACGCTGCGCGGCGATCTTGACTGGATCACCATGAAGGCTCTGGAGAAAGATCGCGCGCGCAGGTATGGCGCGCCCTCCGATCTGGCCGCCGACATTCGCCGCTACCTGAACCACGAGCCGGTCCTGGCGCGCCCGGCAAG
>CAZVYV010000910.1:0-1373 GCA_964630985.1 uncultured Occallatibacter sp. | reverse complement strand
CCGCCGAAGAACATGTTCTTGATCCCCGGAACCGTGGTGATCTGGAATCCGACCGTCGATTGGAACGCGCCCACATGGCCCGGATGCACAAACAGGATCTCGCCGGGCGCAAGGTCTTTCTGGATCAGCTCACCTGACAACTCAATCCATGCCGTGCCCACGCCGCCCACCTTCTGCAGCAGGAATCCGTTGCCGCCGAAAATGCCTGCCCCAAGCGACTGCTGGAAACCAACACCGATGGTCACCTGCGGCGTGGCGCATAGAAACCCGTGCCTGTGCACCATGTACTCCGGCCCCTGCCCAAGCTGCACCGGAACAATGTGACCCGGCACCCGCGTGGCAAACGAGACCGAGCCCTGGTACTGAATGGCGCGGTACTCGGTCATGAAGATGCTGCCGCCGCCGGCCACGCGCTTGATAACGCCGAAAAACCCGCCACCCCCTCCCGCTTGCGTGTGCGTCGTCATCTGGATGCTCGCGGTCATCCACGAAAGCTCGCCGCTCTCTGAGAACACGCTCTCGTTGGGGTCGAGCAGCACTTCGAGCACCGGCATGGTGGTGCCCAGAATTCTGGTTTGCATGAGGAGTCCCTCCTGATAGAGACCAGTGTAATGGCCACACGGCATTGCGCATCAGAATGTTTGTGGATTTGGAACCAGCGCCGGGGGCTAACACTCGAGTGCCGGATTCTGCCGCGCGACGTCTTACTGTTCACCGCGATGCGCAATCACATAATCCTTGATCCGATCGTAGACATCGCTGGGAAGCACCCCGTGTTCCACCAGGTCCTGCTTGCTCCGGTAAGGCCGGAAGCGAACAATTCGTCCCGCCCAGCTATTCGTCATGCCCGGAACCTTGAGCAATTCATCCACGGTGGCGTGGTTAATGTCGACGCGCGCCTCGGGCGGCGGAATGGCTTTCGACCTGGATGCGGATTGCGCTGAGCCCGCTTGCAGAGCAACCGGAACAGCGCACGCGGCGCCAGTCAGAAACACAGCCAGCAACGCAACAGGTGCAACAGCGAATCGGGTCCGGATTGGCACGCATTCATTCTCTGCCTGCCCATCGGCGCGGAGCAAGAAAACCATTTGACACCAAATGGGCTTTCCCGTACTTTGATAACAGATGCAGAGCCTCCGCCATCACGGCCACCACCATCATCATGGGACATCCATGCCGGCGGACTGCCATGGCCTGAACTAATCGGCCAGAGAGATCGAAGAGAAACACTTGAAGCCCGCCGGCGAATGACGCTGGTGGGTTTTTTCATGTTTGCACCCAGAAAAATCTAAAACAAAGGAAGAAACTGTGGAACAGCAGATTGATTTCGAAAAGATGGACGGCCTGGTGCCGGGAATCGTGCAGGATGCGCG
>CAZVYV010000909.1:0-1373 GCA_964630985.1 uncultured Occallatibacter sp. | reverse complement strand
AGGCAACCTCATCGGTGGACGGATACCTCTCGCATATCGACTGGGCGACATTCAACGGCAAGCAGCCTGCCGGGACTTATCTAACCCCTTCAAGCAGCGTATTCAACAGTGTTACCTATCCGTCGAGCTACTCACAGTACGGGCTGCTAACCGCTCCCACGGCTACGTCGGTGGGAAGTTTGTTGCCGGGAAGTTGGACGAGCGGTCACACGTTCATTCCCGCGTATCAGCCGAGTGGTAGCCCGCTTGCTCCGACCATCGTCGACCTTGGATCGTATATTGTATCGAACGTAACTGCGTCTGCTCCGATTGTGGCGACTCCTTCTATGACCGGAGTGGCACTATCATGCCCTACTTGCGGAACTTCATCGGGCGGAACGAATGTATCGGTGAACGGCGGATCAAGCCTTGGGAATTTGAACATCAACGCGACCGCGCCTGTTGCCGATACCAATTTCCTTGCTCTGACTCCGAAGATTAGCGGATCGAACATGATTGAGGAAGCTCCATATGCGACCACTTCGCAGTACGGAGTTTCTCTTTTAGGCGCGTCTGGAGGTGCTGACGTATACGGAGCTGCTGCTGCCCGTGCCGCCGTTGGAAGCTGCACGGCTGGCCAGTACGGAACCGCGACGACTACTTCTGGGCCTACTTGCGCACAGGTGGCATACTCTCAGATCAGTGGTACGCCGACTATAGCTGCTACGACCAACCTTCTTCAGGGTAACGGTTCAGGCGGGGCGTCAAATAGCGGCATCGCGGCAAGCAACGTGCCCTTGCTGAATGCGGCGAATACGTTTACTGCAACCAACACATTCAACAACGGCACCTACTCTGCCCTGTTTACGGGGGGAAACGTCGGAATCGGCACAGCAAGTCCGACAGGCGGAAAGTTAGTTGTTTCGTCGTCTAGCTATACGGTCAGCCAGACAATATCAACGCTGGGTTCAGGCGGTAACGGGGCTGCTTGGGAGGCGACAAACGGCGGCGGCCAAGCAGCAAGTTTCGCTATGGGGCCAAGCGGTGGAGGCTACGACTATACTGGGCAACTGGCTAATGCAGCGTATGTTTTTTCTTCACCCTCTGATCCAATTCAGCTTGTTCCAGGCGGAAGTTTGGCAATGACTCTATTATCCAATGGCAATGTTGGAATCGGGACGGGGAGTCCATCTGCGCTATTGTCTGTCGGTTCTGGCAGCCCATTTCAAGTGTCGAGTGCCGGCGTATCTCAGGCCGCTGCGGGAAGCTCAGACTACAGCACAGCAAGCAGTGCGCAGGAAGCACATTGCCTTGCGGATGGGACGGGGTGCCCGAGTGAAGTTGCGGTAAACACTGGTGCTGCGACAATCACGGCGTTTAGTGGCTCAAATACC
>CAZVYV010000908.1:0-1373 GCA_964630985.1 uncultured Occallatibacter sp. | reverse complement strand
GGGCTCATCAGCACCGCGCGCTATCGTCAGCACAGCAATATCGGCATCGTGATCCTCAGTGGCCAGTGGGTGATCGTCAGCGGAGTAAAGACTCCTATGTCGGAACTGCTCAAGCCGGGGGATAAGGTGAAGTACGGAGACTACGGGTCTGAAAAAGTGGACCTGAAGGACGCAGAAGCGCAAGCGCTCTGCGACCTCATCGGCGTAGACTACGAAAAGACCGAGCAGGGCATGCGCATCATACGTATTCAGGACGTTCGCTATGTCGAGCGCAGGGTGGTGACCAATGAGTAAAGATCTGGTACAGCAACCATTCGACCCCTTCTGGGACAATCCACCGACTCGCAGGGAAATGCAAAAAGCCATCAACAAGCTCGCATCTAACGATTCAGAGTTGGCGGGCATGGCCGATACCGCAGCTCTGGTTTTGAACTTCATACTCGAAGTCAAGTTTGGCATAGTAGACCGCAAAGAACTGGACATCTATGTCGAAGCCAAGAAACTTCAGCTAGAGGAAGCCCGAGAAAAGATGAGGGTTGCAACTGAAGCCGAGGAAGCTGCCAAGTCAACCCTAGTGGTGGCCTAATGGCTAACAACACAGACACGTACGAGCAGTATGAGTGTCCAGCGTGGTTCCAAGAAAAACTGACCGACATAGGTGGGGTCAACAAGTTCGATGATCCCAACTTCATAGTGCGATGGGCACAGGGCGGCGAGCCCGAATGCCTGTACCGCGCAGGCGGGCACTGGCACGTAGATGGGCAGGAATCCTTCAAAGGATATCGAGACCTACTCGTGGGGGGAGGCACAGCCTCGTGGATGCTCATGCAATGGCATGATGCCACCCACTATGGCACACCCGAGACCTACTACGTCTCTACGCACGACGATGAGACAGAGCTGCAGGATCTGGGGGAGTTCCCGTACTTTGGGCGCTACCGTCTGCTCTACAATATGTGCTGGCGTGATACCAGCGGCGGCAAGATGAGGATAGAGGGCATGAAGCTCAATACCTTCGTACTCGACACCATCGTCCCCATTATTCTGGAGGCCAAGGAAATCTCTAGGGATCAAACCTTAGCGGCCATGAAGGGGTTGAAGGAGAAAGAAGACCAAGCCGACCTCAACATGATTGAGGACTGCATGCGAGATGCCAAGATGGCCTTCAAAGGCCCAGTGTCGTACGCAAGGCAGGGCTGCAGGACCAGCATTATAGACCGAAAGGTCGAGCAGATGACTCACCACTGGAACCACATGGTGAACAATGCCCGCATGTTGGGCAAGGGATTCAGCGCACAGCCAGAGACATCAGGTCTGGCGCAGGAATTTCTACGAAGTAAGCTCAAGAAATAACTCAGGACTCAAGGAGATCA
>CAZVYV010000907.1:0-1374 GCA_964630985.1 uncultured Occallatibacter sp. | reverse complement strand
AGAAGCTCAGAGTCGGCAGCCGCTCGCTGCGGTACACCTTATTCAGCGCCCGGTAAGCGACCGCCTGGTTTTGCAGGTTCTGATAGTCCTGCCGGTTCTGGTAGGCAGTCACCTTCACCTCTTCCGGCGTTTGCTCGGCCAATTCGCTGTATGGAGCCGGGTCCGTCAACTCAATTACCTGTTCGGGGTCGACACCAATCTCCCGTTTCAACAAAATCAAATCTTTCGCCTGCTGATTTTGTGCCGCGATCAGCGCTTGTTGCTGCGACTGCAGCTGCACTTTCGCCCGAAGTTCGTCCAGATTTGCTGCCGTCCCTGCCTCGTGCGCCGCGTGCGCGTGATCTTCAAATACCTGCGCCTGTTCGACCAGTGCCTTCGCGTTCTCCACTTCGCTCTCGTCCGCGATAGCTCTCAGGTAGCCCCCAGCCACGTCCTGCACCACCTGGCCGCGCGCCGTCATCTTGGCGAAGTGCGCTGCTCGCTCAGCTCCCTTGGCCGCCTTCCATCCCTGGATGACCGGACCTGAAAACAGAATCTCGTTGTACTGGATTTTGCCTTCGGTCAGATCGTCGCGCGTAATCAGCGAAAGACCCGCTGGAACCTTGCCACCCGGGAACAGAGAGGTAAACTCGCCGATGGTCTTCGGTCCGAATCCCAGCGCCGCAAGGTCGTGCATGTAATAGCCCGTGTCGCCCGTAAGAGTAATCGTGGGCAGAAACAATTGGATCGCCTCATTCACCTCGGCGTGGTAGACCTTTTCTTCGTTTACCACTTCCGTCAGCCCAAGGTTGTTTTTGAGGCCTCGCTGAATGGCGTCGTCGAGCGACAGCTTCAGCGGTTCGCCCGTTACTGGTTGCGCCGTCACGCTGCCCCAAAAGGGATTTTGCGCCGATGAAGGATTCTGCGCCCGTGCTCCCGCGGCGACCGATCCGGTCAGGACCAGAAGAGCGAGTAGCCGACCCGCGCCCGGCGTCACACCAGTAGAGGTTGCCCGTCGCGCCGCAAATTGTTCCTCTCGTTTCACTTCTATCATTTTCTCAGATGAGCCGGAGTGGGCTCGGGATTCATCTGCCGCAGCTTTTTGCGAGTGGCCGCCCGGCCCCTGATTGCTGTTGCTTCGCCTACTCGATGAGATATCCTTCTTTCCGGCTGAAAACCGCGCTGCATGGTGCGCTCTAAGACTCTCGATCGGCCGCCGTTTATCTCGCCCACGTTTCACCACTTGCGATTCAGTTTTCGAAAGGGCTTCCGTGCCGCCAAAATCTTTGCTGCCGCTGGTTAGACTTGCAGTCTTCGCTTGTTGTGTTCTCGTATCCTTTGCGGTGCTCGCCGCGCAGAGCGGCGCGGTGGGGCCGCCTGACATCGTCGCGGGAC
>CAZVYV010000906.1:0-1375 GCA_964630985.1 uncultured Occallatibacter sp. | reverse complement strand
ACATCTACATCGCGCAGCCGCCGCTCTACAAAATCAAGAAGGGCCGCTTCGAGCAATACATCAAGGACGATCGCGAGTTCGTCAAGGTCATGGTCAACCGCGCCTCTGAGGGCATGATCGTCCGCCATGGCGAGACCGCCGCAAAAATCGAGGGCGCCGACCTCACCCGCTTCATGGCCACGCTCAATGAGTATCTCGGCTTCGTCGAAAAGGTCGACAAGCGCATCCGCAACGAGAAGCTCACCGAGCTTCTGGCGCGCGCGGAGCTTACCCACCGCACCGACTTCGCTTCGACCGACGGCAAGAAAGTTCCTGAAAAGATCGCCGCACTCCACGCCAAACTCACCGAGCTTGCCGACGATTTCCAGTTCAAGGTCAACAAGCCGGTCGAAGACGAGGAGCACCACACGTGGTCCGTCTGCTTTACTGATGCGCAAGGCGCCACGCGCTGCGTCGATTGGACCCTCGCCTCAAGCCCCGAGTTCCGCCAGATGATGTCGAAGTACACGCTCATCAAGGAATTTCTTGAGCCGCCGTTCCTCGTTGAGTACGCGCCCAAAGCCGCCAAGGCCGCGGCCGGTGGCAACGCGAAAGCCGGCGAGCCAGACAGCGTCGACGCCGCGGGCGAAGAAGACGATGAGCCGGATGCCGAAGGCGCACCGTCGCCCGGCAGCGTCGAAACCAAAGCCGCCGCCAAGAATGCCCGCGCCCTCCGCGAGCCCGTCGAAAAGCAGACCGCACGCGATCTCTTCTCTTACATCGTTGAGCAGGGCAAGAAGGACTACCAGGTGCAGCGCTACAAGGGCCTGGGCGAAATGACGGCCACGCAGCTCTGGGAAACCACCATGGATCCCGAGCGCCGCACGCTTCTCGTCGTCAAGCTTGAAGACATCGTCGAGACCGAAGCCATCTTCATTACGCTGATGGGCGAAAACGTCGAAGCCCGCCGCAAGTTCATCGAAGACAACGCCCTCGACGTCAAGAACCTCGACATCTGAGCTGCGACCTCAGCGAACATGCTGGGGTGCCCCCTGTCTCGATTCTGAGACCGGGGAAACCTCAAACGTCCGCCCCACCACAGAAATGTCATCCTGAGCGAAGGTCGCCGCGGCGACCGTAGTCGAAGGACCTGCATTCACGGCGCTCGCGCCTTGCGGGCTCGCGCCGAAACCCCCGCCGCCTGCGGCGCTCGCGCCTTGCGCGGGTGCCCCCGGTCTCGATTCTGAGACCGGGGAAAGCTCAATCGCCTCGCCCCGCAATCCCCCTCACCGCTTCAAAATCATCCCCGCCCAATCCACCCACGTGCTCGTCATCGCCAGCCTGCCCACAATCAGCGTCACCACCGTCATCGCGGCCAGCCCCGCGGCAAACGGCC
>CAZVYV010000905.1:0-1375 GCA_964630985.1 uncultured Occallatibacter sp. | reverse complement strand
GGGTTTAGTATATCGAAGAGCCCGCACCTTTCGCCATCGTGGGAGACTAGGGCGGCTTCTCGCCAACTCATGCACGGGCCGATCCTGAGTGCGGTACCGGGAAGAACTGACAATCATGCGGCGCGTGTCGCTTCGAACTCCTATGTCTTGCCGGCCCAACACGTTGCTTCAATGGGTCAAGGTAATTCGGTGGCTGGATTAGCGGCTGCAAACAGCTTATTCGGCAGAAGTGGTCCGTATGGCGCTGGACTAGCAAAGATACCACATGGACCTGGGGCGCCACGCCCACCTAGACCAATGAAGGCACTTTACACTGGTGGTGGATATAGTGAGGGCGGATCACGAGGAGATAACTCTGGTTACGAAACAGTGCCAGTTAACGTCGCGGGGGGCGAGTACATAATTCATCCAGAGGTTGTAAAGGCAATCGGAAACGGTAATCTCAAACATGGGCACGCGATCCTTGATGCATACGTCATGCACGAACGTAAAAAAGATATCAAGACAATCCAGAAACTCCCACCGCCAGCGAAAAAATAGAATGTCTGTGGAAACTCTACCCATTCCTCCAGAAGCCGATATCATTGACCTTCTGGAATCGCTAAAGAATCACCGTGTCCGTCCCAAGACCACAGATGGTGACGCAGACGTACTATCGTTCCCAGTAAGGGTGCCAATCGGCATACTGGATCGCACCATAGCTGAAATCAAGAGATTGAGAGAGGCAACATGACCGTTCTGGTTATCCTCGGCAGCATGCTTATCGCGTTGGGACGGTTCACCGTTCCGGGTCATGGACTGACCTACGCTGGCGGCTATGAGGCGTTCGCCCATATCTGGGTAGGCGTGCTGTTGGTTCTGGCTATCCAGAATGGTTGGAAAAGCTTTCCATCTATAGCGTTGGCTGTCATATCGGCACTAGAACTAGTCATGTTTCTCACACGATAAGGAGGCAAACACATGAAGCCATCAGATAACGTAGGTGTCGTATTCGTAAACACGGTTGTTGGCCGTGGTGTCCTAAACTCCGTCATAAATGTCCAACTAGGCGTCTTGAACTTCGACATAACGGACGAAGGCAAAGTCAGCAGCGACATATCGGTTGCCTGCCGTCTCCGTATGGACATGGCATGCGCCAAGCAATTGCGAGACGTGCTGGACGATTTGCTGGTGCAGATCGAGAAGGCGGAAGCCGTAGCGCATGCGGGACTGACGAACGGCGATGGGCGGCATGAGGCATTGAATTGAGATGGCATTCGCAGACGCAATGTTCATATACCATCGCGAGGAAACTGAATTTGAAGATGCCTTATGTAGGGCCGGATTCGCAGATTTCACGAGAATCGGTGGCGACTCGTATGATGACTCTGTCGAG
>CAZVYV010000904.1:0-1376 GCA_964630985.1 uncultured Occallatibacter sp. | reverse complement strand
TGGTGATCTTCATGATCACCGAGCCGGTGCTGCAGTCGGGGATTGAAGTGAATGTACCGAAGACGCGGACAGTGCAACAGATCAACGAGCAGCGGATGGTGGTCACGATCGACCGCGAGCAGAATGTCTTTCTGAACGATCAGCCGGTCAATGTGCACGATCTGCCGGCGAGACTGCACCAGGCGGGAGTGGACCCGACGCACCAGGCAATTTATTTGCGCAGCGATGAGCGGGTGCCTTTCGGGGCGTTCGCCAGCGTGATGGACGCGGTGAAGCAGTCGGGGATCACGAATGTATCGATTGTGACGCAGCCGCTGGAACTGAAGGGACCGGGCGGAAGCGGAAACTGAGCTTTCAAAGAGTGCGAGGCTTGGGTTCGTGGTATCCCACCCTAGGCGCAATAACAAAGGCGCGCCGAGGGTGGGGCACCCATCGGGCTCGGCGGGGTCAGCGGAAATATGGAAAGCGTTCTTGAGGGCAGCGAACACCTGGAACAGGAACTGGCGCGGGAGCCTTTTGCGGGACCGGCGGCGGGCTCGGTTGTGCTGCATCTGGCGATCGTTGGAATGCTTTTATCTTACGCATGGGCGATGGGGCTGTTTCATCACAACTTTTGGGGCACCGCGGGCGCGGGCGGATCGATGCAGGTGACATTGACGAACGCGCTGCCGCTGCCAACCGAGCAAGTCAATCAAAACGTGCTGACGACGGAGACTCCGAGCAAAGCGCCAGCGACTCCTAGCCCGAAGGAACAGAAGCACGTCGATGAGACGGCTATTCCGATTCTGGGCAAGCCAACAAAGCCGACGGTGAAAAACATTCCCAAGACTCAGCCGCATCAGCCGCGGCCCCAACAGAACGTGGCGCAGTACGGCGAGCAGTCGGGGTCGGTGATGCCGCGCCAAATGCAGCCGGGATCGGCCGGGCCGACAACGGTCGGCGATAACAACTTTGCCAGCATGTTTCCGTGGTACGTGGATCAGATCAACCGGAAGATGTCGCAGACATGGGACAAGGGACAAGTGGATGCGCGAACGCCAAAGGGAGCGCGCATCTATCTGGCTTTTACGATTTACCGGGACGGCAGCCACAGCCAGCCTCGGGTCGACACATCGAGCGGAAGCCCGACTCTGGACAACTCTTGCATGATCGCGGCACAGCGCGTGGACACGTTTGGCCAGCTTCCAGCGAACTATAATCAGAGTACGTTGAAGGTTTCGTATTACTGCGAGTTCTGAAAAGCAGCTAGTAGCCGTTAGCCTTTAGCCATTAGCTGCTTCAGTGGTAGAACAAGCGGCTGTGGCGAACGGCGAATATTAGTGGCGTGCGCACAATCAACTGTTACCCCAACAGGAAGGATTGCAGATCGCATGAAG
>CAZVYV010000903.1:0-1377 GCA_964630985.1 uncultured Occallatibacter sp. | reverse complement strand
CCTTCACGCAACTGCTCAGCGATCTCATCGATCAACGCCTTGCCTACAGCACTGGAAAACGCTGCGGATGCGCCGCCGGCGCCGAGGGAGTGCCTGCGGCCGGCGAGCAGGCGCGCATCGAGCTGGGCGAGCAGAACTGTGCGCGACGGGACAGGCGGCGGTCCCGGCTGCTCCGGTGGAAACTCAGGGAAGACAACATCGTCGGTCATAAGCGGCGCGTGAAGGGGGGACAGAGGACGGGTCATGGCTTTTCCTTCTCATTCGACAACTTGATGGTACGCAAAACACAACTGCCGGAAGGCTTATCTTCAATACTGAATCTGATGCCGGATTTAGTCAAAATTTTCAATGCAGGCTCAGTTACTCTACGTACTTCCCGCGCTGCCCCGTGGTAGGTGATGGCGCCAAAATCAAAAAAATAATTCACCAACTGAGGCGGACTCAAAGAAACCCAATTAGCCAAGGGTGGGTAATTTGTTTCCTTGTGCTCTTGGACACGACTAACACTCATCGCTTTTCCTTCCCCGCAGGCGCTTCATTGACAATGTTGTGCCCGCCGGGGAAACCCTTCACCCCTTCGTCAGGATGATTATGCTCACGGCAGCAGTACGTGTTCGACCTGTGGTTCTCGTCGAGAAAGATCAACGCGCCGCAGGGCACAAACGGGTTGAGAATGTTGTAGGTGCTCATTGAATGATCCTTTCTTTTACCAAAGCCTAGCAAAAGCATCTGCCCGCGCCAGGCGTTGCATCTCTTTTTGAAACTTCTTCCCGTGGCCGTTGAATGCCGAAGGTCGCTCACCACGGTGCCGTAAACAAGCGTGAACCATCTCATGCAGCAAAGTAGATTCGATGTAACGCCACATCCTCATTTTACGAAGGCGCGGATTGACAAGAATAGCCGCGCTACCGTCCTTAAGGACTACAAACTGAGCAGCAAAAGCCAACATCCCTCCTGAAAGCAAAGACCGATGCCACATGACCGGAATAGGCGGTAACTTTGCGCGAAAATGCCGCCTGTTCAAACGATCAAACATCTTGCACAAAATCGGACTGTTCCGCGCGTGATCATCAAGACAAGGCATCCCTACTGAATCCTCTTCAAAATCAGTGAATTCAAATCTGTGATGATACGGCTGACCTCGTCGTTCGTTTCAGCATACTGCGCGGCCTGCTGATCGATCACGCTCAACGCTTCCAGCAAATCCTGCCGGCTGGCCTTCTCCAGGCCGCCGCGAATCAGCAGAACCGGGTTCGAGTAGGGAGTGAATCCAATTCCCTGATTGGTCATCTCCAGAAACGTTGACATATCCGATTCATCGCGGACGATGATCAGATCGTTGGGCGCGAGGGAGAGCTTCTGAATGCGGTCCTGCAT
>CAZVYV010000902.1:0-1382 GCA_964630985.1 uncultured Occallatibacter sp. | reverse complement strand
CTGGCGAAGCAGTTCGCGCTCCTCAACGCTGAGCCTTCGACCTTCAGGACTGATCAAGTACTGCTCGCACAGAACCCGGACCGCGCCGCGCAGGTATCTGGCCGGAAGCGACCGGATGGCATCGGTATAAAAATTCTCCAGCGTCTCGGCCAGTCCGTCATCGCCGCCCAGATCCTTGAAGTCGATGACAACTTCTCCGCTGGACTGCTTTTGTTTGAATGCGGCAATGCTCTCAATACGCTGGCAGATCAACTGCAGGTGGAAGGGTTCCACATGCGGGCCGCCGGTGCCGCGGGCACCGGCTGTCGATTTGGTCAGGTAGGCAAGAATTGAGGTCACAACATCGGGCTCGAGTCGGAAGGCCCGCGTAGAAGCATCTCTGGCCTCGATTGCAGCCGGGCCGGTAATCGCCTTCGACGCCATCTCATACGTCAGCGGCGCCAGGCGGTAGCGATGATCCAGGATCTCCGGTATGTGATCCGAAGCTTCTTCAAGCAGCCCCAGGAAGTCTTCGCGCAGGGAGAGTACCACGCGGATCGACGGAGGCCCTTCGCCGGCGGTTGATTCAATATTCGGCTGCGACGGCGGGGCGATGCCGCGAATCAGATAGCCCAACTCGGAAAGAAAACTCTCCCGCGCTTCCTGCGATTGCAGCGTAAACAATTCCTCGAATTGATCGAGAATCAGGACTGGCGTCAGAAGGAGATCGTTGCGCCAGAATTCGACTGTCTTAAAAAAGCTCCAGAGAGACGTTGTATCTCCGGGAATATATTCAATCTGCTGCCGCTCGGCTTCCGCTTTCACACCTTCGAGAACTGAAAACAGCGGGCCATTCTTAATGTCGTTGACCCGCACAAAAATCGGCAGGCTGTTCGCTTCGCGAAGACGAGGCGCAACGCCGGCGTTCAGCAGCGAGGTCTTACCCAGGCCGGACTTGGCATAGACAATCACCAGTCGATTGGCGAGGATTTGATCGGTCAGCGCGACAGAGGCCGGTTCGCGCCCGAAAAACGTGCGGCGAGAAAACTCGTCGTCGCGAAACGGTTGAGCGCCGGGATATCGGTGGAGGGTTTCCATCAGGTCTCTCTATCGGTTGCGGCGCTGGTATTCGCGCTTCAGTGTGGAAATGATCTTCGAGAAGTCTTCGTCGAAATTCGTTTCCCTCAACTCCATCTCATCGAATTTCCGGAGCGCGTCAACGCGGTCATCTTCTGACAGCTCAGCCGTGCGAACGGGGATCAGGAACGATCCTCGGACGCGAAGAGCGCGCTCGCACGCCAGCGCCACCTCCTTGTTCACGTAGCTGTCCGTCTTCCGGCAGAAGGCTGGCGTGTAAAGCACCAGCACGAAGTCCGAGGCGTCCAGGTCATTCTCGATGCGCT
>CAZVYV010000901.1:0-1382 GCA_964630985.1 uncultured Occallatibacter sp. | reverse complement strand
CCCGCGCGACCTTTGCCGTTCTTAGCTAATTACGGTGTCTGGAACGTGGCCGCGCGGTATTTAGGTGTGGATAAGATCACGGCTCCGCAGAGAACGTGACCAGATGCGTCGCGCCAGTCGCCTGACTCGTCAACTGCGTCCCAGCCCCAGCCGTGAGGTTGGTTGCGCCAGTGGTGCAGGTCAACGCCGCCTGGCTATCGGTCAGCGCGCTATTGCCCACCGCCGCAAGCGTGGTGCAGGCCTGAACAGTCGTCCCGTTCAGTTCAAACACCGAGAACGAGGTGGCCGTCGACACAGTGGCCGCCGGAGCCTCACGCATCACATAGGGGAACGGAATGGTCACATCCGCAACCGAGGTGGAGATGTCCCAACCCGTGCCGAAAATGCCATGCCCGCTGGTGCCGCCATCGTTGAACACATAGGAGTAAAACAGCTGACGCTCGGCGGCAACCGAGGGTTGCTCAAGCACGAATGGCGAAGGCGAGATGACGCCATTCGGGAACTGCGTTGAGGCAACCCCCGACTTGGGCTCAAGCTGGATGCCGGCAAGCTCGAAATAGTCGCTCCCGCCGCCAGTGCCAACCGGAGTGCCACAGAACGAGATGCCTACGCCGATAACCTGGGTCGAACCCGTCAGAATCGGCACAAAGCCCGCAACCGCATAGCGGGTCGGCGTCGATGTGAATGGCACCGTGGCCACCCCAGAGGCAAACGATGCCGTGGACGCGCCGCTTTGATATGCCGCTACCGGCGTATAGCCGGCAATGCCGCCCGACTGCCCCGAAGCCGAAAGGCCAAACGTCGCCGTATTGGTGCCGCCGGTTGCGCTGTCGCCAGCCGTGTAATAGGCGATCGAGACCTGCACACCGCTGCCGACCGCCGTATAGCCCGATGGAGCATAACCCCAGAAGGACAGCACAGCGTTGTTGTTGATGAATCTCTGAGACGCCTTCTGGTCAAGGATCTGGCCAACGCAGGACGAGCCGCTTGCGGTGCCCGATGGATGGTCGACGCGCATCCAATCGAGGATGCCGACATTGCCAAGGTAATCGGCGTCAGTCGTCGCCGGCGCATGCTCGGAGATCGTCATCGCATTGCTGGCCGAAATCGCAAAGAAGCGATCGGCCGACATAACCGCCGTGGTGGGCGACGCCGCCGATAGCGGCGTGGTGCCGCGCTGCCAGAGGTTCGTGGTAAAGTCACCCCCCTGCAGGCTGATGACGGCTGAGCCCAATAGGCCAACCGGAACCAATGCCGTCTGGGGCTGCGCGCCCGAGGCCGCATTCTCAGGAATGTCGACGATGGTCAACATATCGCTCTGCAGCGCAGGCGGACCAGCGGGGACAGTCTGGCCGCAAACCGCGCCAGCGCCAGTGCCGCCG
>CAZVYV010000900.1:0-1382 GCA_964630985.1 uncultured Occallatibacter sp. | reverse complement strand
TCGTCACCGAGGCGCCAACGCCTGTCCCCGTTACGGTGTCTCCTACCGAGATCAGGCCGGTAACCGACGTCGTGGTCAGGTTGGTCCCGGACCCCGATCCCGTAAAGGTCGCGCCCAGCGACGCGGTAAAACTCGCTTCGGTCGGATCGGTGAACGCCGCTTGGATCGCTGCCGCGACCGCCGAAAAGCTGCTGAGCCCGGTAAACGAGATCGAAGAAATAACGTGCGGATAACCATCCATCACCACGGTGAGAGACCCTGATAGCGCCTGGAGCTGGGCAAGGCTGAGCGCGGCGAACGCGTTGCCGCCCCGGAGCCACGCCGCAACGGCGGTCAGATTGTATTGCGCGAATAGCATGGCACCAGGAACCGCTGTGGCCCCGACCGATCCGCCGAAATATCCCGTTCCTCCCGGATTCCCGGCTAACGTTGTGCCGCCGTTCGCATTGATCGATTCAACCGTCCCCGATCCGAAGAACGAAGTGACGGCTGCTCCGTTGGCGAACGACAACACTGTTCCGACCGGAACGCGAGTGTTTTGGGTCAGGCACAGCCCGTTGAGATTGAGCGCGCCGACGCCGACGCTGATCACGCTCGGTTGTGAGACTACCGAATAACTGGCCGGGATCGAGGTCATCTATCGATTTCCTTTTTGTCTCATGGGAAGGTCGCGGTCACGCTGATGACGTTGACCGTTGCCGCTCCGGCGAATTCCTGAGGTATAGAAATTATCGGTGCGCAATCGAAGTGCGCGTCTATTATCCAGCGGTTCTCGAATTGCTGAGCGGCCGTGATAAACGCCATCTGCCGTGGCACTTCGCAGAACAGCGGCGTGATCCCGGTCCCTGCCATCGCAGTCGTCGCGAAGTCGCTTCGAAACAGTTGCTGAACCACCTGAGCATTATCGCCTGATGATGGTCCGTGAACTTCAATTTGTGTTACAACTTCGGTTGGCTGATCGAAATTGATTGCGCCGGCCGCCATCTGTTCGCTGCCCACGGTCTGTGACGGCGTAACAACGTAGGTTCCTAAACCACCTGATCCAGATCCAAGCGCGGTAACCGTGGTGCCCAGCACGGTGTCAACGCTGAAGATCTGCCGCCCAACTGCGATCTGTCCGCTCCAAGCAGGATTGACAGCGGTAATGTTGAGCGTCGCCGTGTTGGAATCTATCGGCGTGATCGTCCCGGTGAACACCGCATCGATCGGCGTCTCGGTATCCGTGCCTAGTCGCGGCCGTCTCAACGGCCACCACACCACGTAATCGCCGAGCGGAGATGCGATCCTGTTGACCTGCCCGACCACAAACTGTGTGGCCGGTAGTTGCGGGAGCATAGCCTGCAACAGATTCCCAAGCGCAGCGTTGAACTGCGCTTCGGTGA
>CAZVYV010000899.1:0-1383 GCA_964630985.1 uncultured Occallatibacter sp. | reverse complement strand
GCATCCAGGTGCGGGAAACCATCCGCGAACATTTTGAAAAGGAACTGCGCATCGCGCAGTTGCCGCCGGATCAGCGGATGAAAGTGCTGTCCTTGTTCTTCGTGGACCGAGTGGCCCACTACGCCGAGGCGGATGGAAAATTTCGGCAGTGGTTCACGGCGGAGTATCAGGAATTCGCCCGGCAGCCGCGTTATGCGTCCTTGAACCCGCTGGCAGTTGAGACGGTTCACAATGGTTATTTCGCCGTGGACAAGGGCAAACCCAAAGACAGCAGCGAGGGTCGCGCCACCAAAGCTGATGATGAAGCCTACAATATCATCATGCGCGACAAGGAGCGGCTGTTGTCCATGACCGAGCCGTTGCGATTCATCTTCAGCCATTCGGCGCTGCGTGAAGGCTGGGATAATCCGAATGTGTTTCAGATTTGCACCCTGCGCGAAATCAGCACGGAACGCGAGCGGCGACAGACCATCGGACGCGGCCTGCGTCTGCCCGTGCGCGAGAACGGCGAGCGGTGCTTTGATCCATTGATCAACCGGCTCACCGTGATCGCCAGCGAGAGCTTCAAGGAATTTGCCAAGAAGTTGCAGGACGAGATGCAAAAGGAATGCGGTGTGAATTTTGAGAACCGCATTTTGAACAAGCGCGAGCGGCGAAAGGGCATCTTGAAAAAACAACGCCTCCTCGACCCGGACTTTCAGAATCTTTGGGACAAGATCAAACGCAAGACGCGCTACGCGGTGAAATTTTCCACCGCTGATTTGGTTTCCCGCTGTGCCGGTGAGCTGCGGGAAATGCCGGAAATCAAATCGCCGTTCATCCGGCGGGAGAAACACGAGTTGTTCATGACTTTGAAGGAGGGTGTGTTCGGCCAGGAGCGAGCCGCGCAGACCATCCGCGCGCCCGAATATCGCGCGCCCATACCGGATTTGCTTGGATACCTGCAACGCGAGACGGAATTGACGCGCCCGACACTGGCGGAAATCCTGCATAATTCCGACCGGCTCGGCGAGGTGACGCACAACCCGCAGCAATTTTTGGAACACGCCGTCGCCGCCATTCAAAAATCACTCCACGACCTGATGGTTCAAGGCATCGAATACGAGCGGATTGCCGATGCCGAGTGGGAAATGCACCGGCTGGAGATCGAGGAACTGGAAAGCTACGTCTCACGCCTGCTCGAAGTGGAGCACAGTATTTACGATGTCGTCGAATTTGAATCCAAGGTGGAATATGATTTTGCGAAGGCGCTGGACGCTCGCAAGGACATAAAATTATTTTTCAAACTGCCGGACTGGTTCAAAGTCGAGACGCCGTTGGGCACCTATAATCCCGATTGGGCCATTGTGCGGGAGGAACCGGACGGCCAGAACAAGGTGTATC
>CAZVYV010000898.1:0-1385 GCA_964630985.1 uncultured Occallatibacter sp. | reverse complement strand
GTCCTTGGCATCTACTGCATCATTCCGATTCCTGAATACGATGGCGACTGTGCATTCTGGATTCTCGTCGCTCTGTGGCTCTTGCAACGCGCCGAGCGAAAAAAGGGAGTTGTGCGCGGGCTCATTGCCGGAGTCGCACTCTGCCTGCCGCTTTTCACGAAACAGAACATGGGAATGCCGTTTCTGGCCGCAGCCATCGGAGCCGTTCTGCTCGTGCTCGCATTCGGGGTCACACGGCACGGGCAAGCGCAGGATGGGACAGCAGACGCTCGCACGCTCTTCTCCATTGTGGCCGGCTCGGGCGCCACCTTGTTTGCAGCCGCACTGGCGCTGCACTGGACCGCGGGCATCCACAACTACATTTATTGGACGATCACTTTCGCCGGCGAGCGGCGTTTGCCGAAGCTCGACCTCATGCTCGCCATTTTTCGAGATCCGTCGCTGCTTTGGACGTTGCCCTGCATTCTAGTCGCAGTCGCGCTTCTGTGGTTGCCCCATCCTTCGCGCAGCCGGGTGCCCCACCCTCGGCGCGCTTCTGTTCTTGCGCTTAGGGTGGGGGCGCAATTCCACTGGACTCACATCGCCGCCTTCGCTCTGCTGGCCGCACCGTTCCTGTTCACGCTTGCTTCCCTGCTGATTTACGACGATGCCGACTCGCGCGGTGACAGCTTGCTGGCTCTTTGGCCGCTGCTGCTGTTGCTCGCGGCCGCTGTAGCAATTGCAAACCTCTTCAGCCTACGGCGAAAGCCAACTGTTCGAGGGCTTTTTCTGGTGATCGTGCTCGCCGCAATTCTGGGCACGCTCATGTCGCAGGAGCTTTGGGGCTCCACGTATGCAATCTGGCCGCTGCTCGGTTTGCTCATCGCGGAGCTGCTCGCATTCCTCGCCCCGATCGCCGCGCGCTCCGCATCGCGAGGTTTCGCGCCCGCGCTCGCCGCTCTCGTCTCAATTACGCTTTTTGTCTGCGGAGCCTTCTACACCGCCAGCGAAGAACGCCTCTCCTACGTTCGCCTGCCGGACGCGCCTGTCGCGCACTCGGAGTTTCCCGAGCTTGCGGGCATGTCCACGCCGGGGCCGTTCTTGCCAGAATTCGACGAGTTATTGCGCTACGCCGCCGCGAACATCCCCCAGGATGACGGGCTGATCTTGATTCCCGGCGAAGATCCGTTTTACTTTGCCACCGGCCGCGTGCCGCGCTTTCCGGTTCTGCTCTTCGATCCCACGACCGATCCCTATTCGCCCGCGGAAACTGATGCGATGGCTGGCGCATACAACATTCGATGGCTGATCGTGAAGCGCGATTTGCAGATCAACATTGACCCGACGCCGGACCGTGCCGCGACTATGCGGGCACTGATGGGCGAATTCACGCTGGCGGCGCGCCT
>CAZVYV010000897.1:0-1385 GCA_964630985.1 uncultured Occallatibacter sp. | reverse complement strand
AGCAGGGCGATAGAGTCATCGCGTACACCCGGAGAGGCGGAATCTTCAGAGGCCAGCATAAGCAACTGGCGAATTCCGGGGTCGTCGAGCGAGCCTTCAATCTTGCGCGGAACAACCTGGTTGTAGCTGACATCGACGATTTCGCTGTTCGGATGGCGCACGATAGCGGAGATGCCGGCCACATTGTCTGGCGAAGGCGCGGCCGAGGCTGGCAACACTTGATTGCCGGCGGGCGAGCCGGCCTGGGCTACAGTTGCGGCGTGCGCGGCACGATTCTGCGCGTATTCGAAGCCCCCGAGCGTTCCGGCGCCAGCGCCGGCAACGAGCAAAAGCACCGCCGCGACGGGCGCAGCCTGCAGGCTGGCGAAGTTGTTGACCATGCGCTGGCCAAGAACCTCATACCAGCGCCTGGGCGGCAGCGTGTCGAGGGCATCGTCGAGGCGCAGGTGAGCGCGGGCAATGAGATTCGGATCCGGCTCGACGACGGGATGCGCGTCGGCGAGGACCCTGAGCGCCAGGATCTGCTCGCGTTCTTTCTGGCACTCCGGGCAAGCGATGATGTGCCGCTCGAGTTGGTGAACCTGATCGTCAGGCAGCTCTCCATACGCGGCTGCGACGATGTGTTCGTGAGCAAATTCGCAATTCATAGTTACGTCCTTGGAGCCTCAAAGGCAGTTCACAGTTCGTAGTTCACAGTGCCCGTGGGCCCGCGAACCTTTATCGCAACTCCGCCAGTTGTGCGCGCAACTTTTTGGTTGCGCGGAAGAGGGTGTTCTTGGCGGTCTCTTCCGTGGTGTTCAACATTTCGCCAATGGTGCGCAGGCGAAGGCCCTGGTAATGCTTCAGCTCAAAGACCATGCGCTCACGCGGGGTGAGCTTGCCCAGCGCGGACTGAATTTTTGCCCCGAGCATCTTGCGGTCGAGTTCGCGGGCGGGATTGGAAAACGAGCGGTTGTCGGAGACGGATGCCAGAATGTCGATTTCGTCCCCTGTGCGGTCGATGATGACTGCGTGGTCCTCGCGGCGGGTCTTGCGCCGGCGCAACTGGTCGAGGCAGAGGTTGGTGACGATGCGGTAGATCCACGTGTAAAACGAGCACTCAAAGCGGAAGTTGCCAATGTACCGGTACGCTTTGAGGAACGCATCCTGGTAGATGTCTTCGGCGTCTTGCTCGGAACCGGTGAGATGGAGCGCCAGACGCAGAACCTGGTGCTCATACTGGCGAACCAGGGTATCGAAGGCGACGCGGGAACCGGCCTGGGCCTCGCGAATGAGGTCCATTTCAAGGGCACGGTTTTGCGCGCGCCTGCCGGCATCGTCCTGGCCAGGGTTCTGGCGCCTTGCTCCGCCCATTGCTCTGGAAGCCACGTCTGGAGAGGATTGTA
>CAZVYV010000896.1:0-1389 GCA_964630985.1 uncultured Occallatibacter sp. | reverse complement strand
TAGACAGAGCCCACTCTGTACGGTACGGTCGCGCTCCAGGCCCGCTCTCGCCGCCGCAGATTACCCAGTCAATCTTCGGATCGTTGTAGGTAAGGCCGTCGTGAACTTCTGCATACTGATCAAGCGCACTGCCCTGCGCATCGCTACCACGCAAATCGATTGCTTCCAATTGCGGCTCAACACTCAGGAACCGCACCGCCGCAGGCGTCTGGAGTAGCAGGGGGATGCGCTCGTCGGCGCGTTGCTGATCTTCGACGGAGACGCCTAGCCAGACATTCCCCAAATAATCTCCGCCTCCTAGATACCAGCGGCCCTCCTCTCCGTAGAGCACGGGATCAATGCGATTCGCCCGCTTCGTGAGCACCTGGAACGTGTGCTGCTTAGCCGCTGCCATTACTTCAAATACGTCCAGAATCATCTCTGCCGGTATCGCCTCATGGAAGAGATCAGCCATATCTTCGACAAAGATCGTCGCGGGCTTCTTCCGCTTCAGGGGCTCCGCCAGAATCTTCTCGTCGATGTAGAACTCGTGATGCTTGAGATTCTGCGCCACGTAGTCCATGCCCGTACCGAAGCGCTTATTGATCGCGGCAGCATAGCAGTTCGTACACCCAGGCGATGCGTGAGTGCAGAAGGTGCCAGTCATCACGTTGCCGTTACCGATGTGGCGCCTCGCTCTGATCGGGTTCCATGTAAACCCGCCAGCCGCGCCACCTGTCTGCGGTCGATGAGTCCATTCGATCGAAGTTTTATTCATAATTGCACGACTCCGCTTGAATCCCTGACACCTTCCCCAACTCACCAAAAACAACACCACCAGCGCCACCACAAGCAACGCATCCCACTTCTTCACTTCTTCACCCCCGCAGCCTGACACATAAAACACCTGTTGATGCGGCACGTTTTGGGGTCGTGAGGCTTCCTTTCACCTGTCAAATCTACTGCCGTGACTTCATCCGTTCCTTCCCTGCTTCGATCCTTTTTTGCGCCTCGAACCACTGCTCCGGTTTCGCCTGGTGATCCGGCCTCTTCATGTGCTCCGCGTACTGCGCCGCCAATTGCCCCTTCCCCTTTTCCCCTCGCAACACTTCCCCGCACACGCACTCCATCTCGTCCATCGTCATCCCCATTTCCACCCTCCTTGAACCTCTGCCTACACTCACGATTCGGACACTGCCGTGGCTTTCCCTTCCCTCGCGGTATCCACTCCCACCCACACCCCCCGCACTTCCATACCGGAATCGTGACATTGTACACAATTGCCATGTGTGCAATGTACACCACTTGTGCGCAATGTCAACAACTATTTTTTTTATTTTTCTCTTTTCAACGAACACGAGAAAAGGCGTCAATGCCATCCCGCGGGGGCCGGGGGCTGGACAACCTAAC
>CAZVYV010000895.1:0-1390 GCA_964630985.1 uncultured Occallatibacter sp. | reverse complement strand
TCTTTCGATAGGGCTACAGCTAAGCAACCCCACTTGAGCGCCGGCCAGAAAATATCCGGCGCCGTCAACGTGCTCAACAGTCCAAGACTTGTACTCCCCAACTGTGAATAGAAGATTCGAGCCGCGAAGCCCGACTGCGGAATCGGGTCCACCGCGAAGTTGAATGGCCCAACTTTATCCTGATACCAGTAGAACGGTCCCTGCCCGGCTCTCGATGAATAGCCGCCCTGCCAATCAATGTCGGTCTGGGTGCAATCCCAAAGCTCCGTGCCGTTGACCGAGATACGCTCCACGCGGATCGCGTCTGAGGGGTTCGGGTAAGCCGCCACACCCACAGAAAGCGTCTGGTTCGCAATCTTGTAAACCGGCCGTACTGCACTCAGGAAATCGTTCTGCACGTCGACCAGATAGCTGAGCATCTCTTGCTGCGTCCACAGTGGCGTTGTCGGCTGGCCGCTAGAAAACGTTGCTCCCGTGACTGGGTCCGTGCTCGCATGCGCGTTCAGGAAATCAGCCGTGAAGGTCGTAGCTGTCACCGAACTCACCGTCACCTGTTCGATGTTCGCGGGCGTGCCAACAATCACCATCGCGCCTTGATAAATCCCGCGCATGCTCGGCGGAGCCACGGTTTGGATCCCGGCCACAATCGTTGTGCCCAGCGTCGTGCTGACGAACCACTCGACCAAACTATTGCTGACCATCTGGAGAATGAAGCCCGCGGTGATCTGGCCCATTATTTCTGCCTTATCTGCGTGATGGCCGAAGACGCACCACCAGCACGCGAAAACCGCAGCGAATTCTTTCTCCAAGCAAAATTCGACATCCGCTCACACGATGCCAGGAACCGGTTGTATGGCCCAAACGACTGACTGAATTCCGGGTCACCTTCTTTCAACTGAAGATAATGCTGTGCGGCGTCCTTGAAGCCGTCAAAGTACTCTGGCTGAAACGGGACAACCTGCGTCCCATCCCACGGTGGTGCCGTCGTAACCGGCATCTGGACGTAGCTGAGAATCACCGTCGCCGGAGCCGTCAAGTTTGGGTAGATACCGAACTGCCCCAGGCCGAACGGGAACCACGCCAGCGGACTCGGTCCTGTGGCCACTTCCCAGCCGGGAAAATGCCGATCCAGATCCCAGACACTGTACTTCTGGAAGGCTACCGAGCCCGCGCCCTCCACGCGCAGCAGCGCTACAGCGTCGTTGGGAAGCGCCAGAGGAGTAAAAACCGTGCCGGTTGGGATGGGGAACGGAGCCGACACGGCTCGAAACTGCGGCTCTCCGGTGATGAGAGTCGCTTCGTTCATCGCCTCGACTAAGGCCGGGCGGATTTCATTGGCAATGGACCAGAAGATGCCTACGTCGTCAGCCGTCTCTTCAAGCTGGTTCTG
>CAZVYV010000894.1:0-1391 GCA_964630985.1 uncultured Occallatibacter sp. | reverse complement strand
ACGACGTTATAACCCTCCGCCAAAAAACGCTCGACCAAGCCTGCGCCAATTCCTCCCGACGCTCCGGTGATGATTGCTGTTTGTTTGCCCGACATAGACAACCCTTCGTTCTAGAGATGCGAACCCAATACATCGTTGCGTCGCGGGCCCTACGCAAATGGCACGAGTTTGCCGAGGATAGTCGGCAGATATTCCGCAACCGTCGGATGTATATGCATCGCGCGCTCGATGACCGTGTAGGGCGCCTTCGCATACATCACGTCCAGCAGCACGTGAATCACTTCATCGCCTCCGACTCCAAGAATTGCAGCTCCAAGAATCTGTTTTGTTTCCGCATCGACGCAGATCTTGATGAATCCTTGTGTCTCACCTTTTTCATAAGCCCGGGTCACTTTGCTCATCGGATAATTCACAGCGAGAGCGCGACGCCCGGACTTCCGCACGTCCGCATCTGTCATGCCGCATCGGCCCAGCGGCGGATCGGTGTACAGCGCGTAGGCCTGGATCCGGTCGGAGACGCGGCGATGGTCTGAGTTGAAGAGATTGTCTGCAACGATTTCGTAATCGTTATAGGAAGTATGCGTAAAAGCGCCGCGGCCGTTGCAGTCCCCGAGCGCCCAGATGCCGGGTACGTTCGTTTGCAGTTGATCATCAACCGTGATGTAGCCGCGGGTATCGGTGGCGACCCCGGCCCGGTCCAGTCCCAGGTCGCTCGTGTTGGGAATCCGACCGACAGCCATGAGAACCTGCGTGCCCACTATTTCTGGCGAACCTTCTTCGCATTTTAGAACGACTGCGACGCCGCCATCTCGTTTCTCCAGCGAGATGCATTTCGCATTCAGCCGAATGTTTATGCCTTCAGCCACCAGGATTTCTCGCACAGCATCGGAAATATCTTCGTCCTCCCGTCCGATGAGGCGCGGTCCCATTTCCACAATCGTGACTTCGCTCCCTAAGCGGCGATAGATCTGAGCAAACTCCAGCCCGACATAACTTCCGCCTACGATGATGAATTGCTCAGGAAGGAAATCGATGTCCATCATGGATGAGTTGGTCAGAAATGGCACGTCGTGAATGCCCGGCATGTCCGGCACCCGAGCTCGCCCGCCCACATTGATATAGATCTTGTCGGCTTCAAGAACTTCATCGTTGACCATCACAGTGTTCGGCGACTGAAAGCTGGCCTGGCCCTGTATGACCGCGCAGTTTGTCATTCCTCGGAGCCACGCCTCCACTCCTTTGCTTGACCTCGCGGACGCCGCATCCTTCCGGGCTTTGACTCGCGCCATATCGACACGCATATCACCAATGGAGAAACCATACTCCGCACCTCGACGGGCAACATGGATCGCATAGGCACTCGCCACGAGCGTCTTTGTCGGAGTGCATCC
>CAZVYV010000893.1:0-1394 GCA_964630985.1 uncultured Occallatibacter sp. | reverse complement strand
TGTCCACGCCTTGATCGAGCAGGCGGACGCCGACGACTTTTTTCTCCTCGACCAGCGCTTGCGCGACCGGCGTGCCGGGCCAGATTTGCACCGTGCCTGTGCTTTGCACCTGCGCGCCGGCCCATTGCATGAACTGGCCCATCGAGAGAATCATGCCGTCGTGTTTTTGCAAAAATGCCGGCGTCCACGGCAGGTTCAACGCGTGATGTTCAAACGGCAGCATGAATTTCGTCGCTCGGATCAAGGAATCCGCGAGGCGCAGCGTCATCGAGCGGCGGCTCACGCCGACGGGATCGAGCAAATACAATGCCCTTTCCTCGCCGACCGGCGCGGCCATCGGGATGCCGGCTTTGTCAATTTCGGGAAAACTCGCCCGCAGTGCCCGTGCGCGCGTGACGACGCCGGACACGCCAAAGCCGATGTCGTCCGCGCGCTCGTAGCATAGCACCTGCGGTGGCAGTCCGGGCATGACGTCGCTTTCAACGGCGGGCGTGCCGTCGGCGTTGACGAGCTGTTCCGACAGGGTGGTGAGAAATCCCGCCGTGGCCGGGCCGAAGCCGACGCAGACGATGTCCACATCCATGCGCTGGCGATCTGGAATTGAAATTTCCCGCTGTGACATCTTTAATCCGTTTCGGCCAAGTTCATGCCGCAGGACAGGCGGCGCGCCTGTCTCTTACTTTGGGTTGGCGGTCTGTTTTTTATTTTAATTGGAGTCGGGCGCGACGCCTGTCCTACATCGGATAATCCAGTGCCTCACGCGTCATCACTGTGGTCAACGATTCGGCGGCGCGGTCTTTGGCGAGGCGGCAGCCGGTGAGGCAGCCATCCAATTTGGCGCGCAGGCGGACAAAATCTTCAAGCCCGGCAAATCGCACGCACGGGCCGGCCTTCAACGGATGCGGTTCATCGCCTTCAAAAACATCCGAGTGAGCGCGGGCCGAGCCGTCAATTCCAGGAATCAAACCTTCGAGCGTTTCCAGTTCCGCCGCGCAATAGCAGGCATGGCAACTGGTTTCGTCCCAAGCCGGATGGCGGTTGTAACCATAAACAATTTCAGCGCAGACGCGGCCAGCTTCACCCGCGGCCCGCGCGGATTGCACGTGGCAAAGATCGGTGAAAAACGCCACGGTGCCCGTCAGGCCCTCGGCAAGCGCCGGATTTTCGCCGCCTTTGATTTCGAGTTCCATCACGTCGAGGATGAATTGCCGCGCCGCCAGCAGCCAGCAAAGCGCGTCCGCGAGCGGAAACGTCACGCCTTGTCGTGTTTTGTGATACAGCTTTACGCCATCGGCGTCGGTGGCGTTTTGCACATGATTGAGCGACCAGAGCCAGAGTTGCATGGCGGTGGCGAGCGTGCAGGCGCCGGTGCCGGGACGGTCGGACGCGATGCG
>CAZVYV010000892.1:0-1394 GCA_964630985.1 uncultured Occallatibacter sp. | reverse complement strand
CAGGCGCTCGAAGCGTGGGCAGAATTCGTAGTCGCTGAGGCGTTGAGGGTCGATCGTCGTCATTGGAGTGGCGTGAGCTGCTTCACAGGGTCCTTGATCTGTGGCAGGGTGCTGGGTTCCTCGTCGTCACCCACAAGTTTGGCGAGGCCGTAGACGGCGTAGGGTGCGCCGCGCGTGGCCATCTCTAAGTAGTGAACGACGCGGGCGGACTTGGCGGGATTCGTGATCGCCTTCGCCAATCCTCGCAGGGTTGCCGTCTCTACCGCCATCGCCCCGGCGATCCCCGCCCCCACCCCCGCACCCTCTATCGGGCGGCCTGTGATGATACCGCCGAGAACCGCCGCTGCGGAGCCAGCAGGCGCGCGCATGTAGGTCCAGTTGTGCATTCCAGCGGCCATGCCTGCGCCGGAGCTGACGCGCAACTTGGACAGCAGCCTCGCCGTCTGTTCTACGTTCGAGTAATTCTGGCCCCCGAATATCTCCTGTCCGCGATGCTCTCCCAGGGTCTTGATGGAGGTTATGAACTTGCCCGGATCGAATACTTTGGTGGTAGGGTCGATGGCCCCGTTCAGGGCGTCACGCAGGATTTGGGCCTGCACCATACGCTGCTGCGGCTTCGACAGCAGGGAGTTGAGATGGCGGATGTCTTGAAGGCCGCCTTGCTTGACATAGGCCGCGATGTCCTCCGGTCGGCCCGTTTCGATGATCTTCTTCACCAGGTCTGATTCCAGCTTCTCGTGCATCTCGCGGGTCAGGGTCTGAGCGACGCGCAATTGCTGAGGCAGGCCAGAGACGCCGCTCTTGGTGGCCGCGTCCATCATGGCGTCGTCCATCTGCCCGGCCAGCAGCTTGGCCACTCCGGCCCGCTTGCCGGGAAGAACCTCATCCAGCTTCCGGGTGAGGGCCAGAAGGTCGGAGCGCGATCGGGCCATCGCCTGAAACGGCACCTTATCCGGCGCGTCGATGATCGCCTGGAGGGTCCGCTGGGTGTCGCCGAGCAGCATCGGGTCCATCAGCTTCGACTGCTCCTTGAGTTCGATCATCAGCTTGGTGGCGGTTTTCTTCAGCTCCATCGTACTTGGCTGGACGTTTTGCGAAAGCTGATCGACGGCCTTGTAAGCCATGCCCACTTCGTCCTTGAGCCGACTCCGAGAAGTGTCGATGGCGCGCTGCGTCAGCTTGCCCGCTTCCTCGGGAGTGCCGCTGAACTTGCTAATGCGGCCTATCTCCTCGTTCACGATGTCGGTAGCGCGGGCGAGTTGCTTGTCGCGGAAGGCGTCCATGACGCCCTTCGAGGGGATTGCGTGCCCAAGGAATCCTTCGACGGTCCTGGTCGCTCCGCCGCCCACGCCAGCCTCGGAGGGGGTCAGGGGGAGGCGGGAGCCACGCGCGGC
>CAZVYV010000891.1:0-1397 GCA_964630985.1 uncultured Occallatibacter sp. | reverse complement strand
AGGTCGCCGGCTGCAAACACTCCGCGGACGCTGGTTTCGAGAATGAGCGGTTCGCGCTGTTCCTTCCAAATGCGCGCGTAGCCTTCTGCGGCCATCAGGTCGCGACCTGTGAGAATAAAACCTTTGTCGTCGCAGAGAACTTCAGGCGGAAGCCAATCATTGCGCGGGCGCGTGCCGATGAAGATGAAAAGCGCGTCAGCGGGACGCGAAGCGGTTGATCCGTCAGTGAGGGATTTGAAGACGACACTCTCGACGTGACCCTCGCCTTCGACTTTTTCAATCTCAGTTTGAGGGCGCAGGCGAATGTTGGGAGTTTTCTCGATTTGATCGATGAGATATTGCGACATGGTGTCGCGCAGGCTGTCGCGGCGAATGACGATATCGACTTCAGCTGCGTAGCGGGCGAGATAGATTGCGCCCTGTCCGGCCGAGTTTCCGCCGCCGACGACTGTCACACGACGATCGCGAAATGCGGCGGCCTCAGTGGTGGCAGCTCCGTAGTAGACGCCGGCGCCGGTGTGCTCCTTGATGCCGGGCGCGAGATGCTCGCGATATGCCATGCCAGTGCAGGCGAGCAATGCACGCGTGACAATCTTGCGACCGTCGCCGAGCGAAATGGACTTGTAGCCGCCGTCGATGGAGACGCCAGTCACTTCAAGCGGGGCGAGGAATTCGGCACCGAGGCGCTGCGCTTGAGTGATGGCGCGACGCGTGAGCTCACTGCCACTGACGCCGGCGGGAAATCCGAGATAATTTTCGATGCGCGAGCTGGAACCGGCCTGACCGCCGGGAGCATGACGGTCGAGCAAGAGCGTGCGTAAGCCTTCAGACGCGCCGTAGACGGCGGCGGCAAGTCCGGCGGGGCCGGCGCCGACGATCACGAGATCGTAGACGTCGAAGGCCGCGACGAGCGGTTTACCGAGGCGCTCGGCGACCTGACGTGGAGCGGGATTGCGCAGGACGGGCGAGCCGTCGTCAAAGAACAGCGCGGGAAGCTCTTCGTTGGTGACTCCGGCTGCGTCAAGGAGCACGCGGGCACCGGCGTCACGCGAGACATCGAGCCAGCGATAGGGAATGAGATTGCTGGCGAGATAATCCTTGATGGCGTGGGATTGCGGAGACCATTGGAAACCGACGAGCCGAAGGCCCTTGGCTTCAGGCAAATATTCGGCCTGCCAGTCGTCGAGCAGATCGTCGACAACAGGAAAGAGGCGTTCCTCTGGCGGCTGCCAGGGCTTGGAAAGATAGTGATCGAGGTGCGCCTCGTTGATGGCTTTGACGGCGGCATCAATGTCGGAGTACGCCGTGAGCAAAACTCGGCGCGCGAGTGGATAAATGGCGCGAGACTGGGCGAGCACTTCGCTGCCCATCATGCCCGGCATCCGCTGATCACAGAT
>CAZVYV010000890.1:0-1400 GCA_964630985.1 uncultured Occallatibacter sp. | reverse complement strand
TTTGACGCCAAGATGCGCAAGATTGACCAACTCAAGGCTCATGCCCCGGATGCTGAATCCAACCCGGAAGGTGAGGCTAAGGCCAGGGAGATCAGACACCACTTGCGCGTTGCTGCCGCAGAAGAATACTGTAGTAATAAGCATGGGCTGGAAAATCACTATGGCTCATATACCAAGGGAGACAAGAATGAAAAGTAGCAGCGATCCAAACAGTATCTATCCCCAGTTGCTCCAGATGCGGAAGAATTCGTTCCGTCATGGGGCCAACAAGACAATGATGCCCAATGCCCCTAAGAGCCCAACCAAGAAACAGATCCAGGGTGATACTCCTGATCCCGATGCCCCGGACGAGCAGAAGGCCCAGCAGAGGGCCGTGAGGAAGATGGGCAACAATACCTTTAAGAGTTCGATGGATGAATTGACTTCTGCTTATGGGTCTTACGGTTCTGGGGATGGCGGAACCTTCGGCGCTGGCGGTGGTGGTGGCGGTGGGACCTTCGGAGGTAAATAACGTGCCTGCAAAATCTAAGGCCCAAAATCGGTGGGTAAATAGCCCTTCTGGCCATGCCGCGCTTGGTGAAGCGGGCGTGAAGGAATGGGATGCGGCCACCAAGGGATTGAAGTTGCCCGAAAGGGTCAAACCTAAACCCAAAGCCAAAAAGGCTGGGAGGAAGGGGAAATGATGGCCATCTATGACCGCCATGTAGAAAGTGAAGATTGGCCCTCTTACCAGCGGCTTGTGTTGGACAAGCTTGACGGTCTGGAAAAGAGCGTTGAGGCATTGACGGATAAGGTGAATTTGATGGGCATCGATATGGCTACCCAGAAAACCAAGATGTCTCTGATCGGTGCCGGGATGGGATTGGCTGCTGCGGCTGCTGCTGAACTTGTGTGGCGTCTCTTGGGGAATGCCAAATGATGACCTATGCCATAGGTGCCCATGTTTGGACCATGCCGGATGGAACCCAGTTCCAGGGACACGCAGGGCACGGCTCCGGGTTCAATAATCCTGATGCCACCCAGCAGGTCGGAGTAGGCCCTCTGCCGGTTGGTCTGTACTACCTTGGCCCATGGCAGGATGGCATCGTCTACGGCCCCGCCTGGGCTCGTCTGGGGCCACTCATCAGCAGACTTAATCCCGATCCTGAAAACACCATGTATGGCCGGTGTGATTTTGCCTGCCATGGTGGCAATGGATCTAACCCTCCGTCAGATTCGGATGGGTGTGTCATTTTGCAACATTGTGATAGGCAGGCAATCTGCGATAGTGGGGAAACTCAGGTAACGGTTATCCCGTAGGAGAATCACAATGTTTTACGGTGTCCTTTCCCCGGAACTAGTCGGAAGTCTATCCCAGGCCCTTTTCGGACCTAGTTTTCTTAAATACTTCACGCTTGGGC
>CAZVYV010000889.1:0-1400 GCA_964630985.1 uncultured Occallatibacter sp. | reverse complement strand
GGATCGGCTCGCGCATCTCCTGGGGTGCCCGGCTGTTTGCAACGCGCCAGGAGGCCGCGCAGCTGATCCGGGACACGTTCGAGCAATACGGAAGGGGGAACCTGGCATGACACACAATCCAGAGCCGAAAGGGCTAAGACAGATGCAACTCACCTTTGACGCCGCCGATATCGCACAGATCGATAAAATTCTCACCGAACTAGGCCACCCGAAGATCACAATGGGCGAAATCTCGCTACTGACCGGAGGCAGTGGGAGCAACCGCCAAGGCGGTAGTTGGCGCTCTATCGCCAGGCGGTTTATTGCGGCCAGAAAGACTACTGAGTGACCAGCTTCCTCGCCCACGTCATCGGCGGCGGCCTGGTCGGCTGGCTGGTCTGGCGGATTAGCCCGCCGACCATTCGAGGGAAATAACAACTTTCAAACCAAGGGAGACTATTATGGCTGCTATCTACACTCTGGACGGCTACACGATCACCGAAGGACTGCAAGGTTGCATCAAGTGCGATGAAGCAATCAACATGGCCAATGAAATCGCGCGGGAACGCGTCGTGGATGTTATCCTTGAGGATGATGACGGTTCCTGGATCGTTCACTGGAACGGCGATCCGGCGGACGAATTCGAGTGGGACGAATAGCTTTTGCGGCTCTAGCCAGGGAACAATCGGCGTGTTAGGGGGTTCTCGCTCACACCCGAGAACCTGAAATGTCAAGGTTTGACCCGCACGACCGCCGCAGCGAAGACCTCCTTGCCGCGGTCGACCGGGCTGCCAACCGCATTGCAACCGCGATAACCCAAGGATTCGCACACATGGCCGACCTCCAGGCTACCTCACTCGCCGACCTCTCGACCGCCATCAACAACATTGCCGACGCCATCGCCGCCGAGATTCAGGCGCTGCAGAACGCCCTCAATGCCGGCGCCACGCAACAGCCCAACGATGCCGCGGCGATCGAGGGGCAGGTTGCCAAGCTGAACCAGCTCACCGCCGCCCTCAAGGCGCCCCTGGTGCCGATTACCCCGGTCAACCCGGTCGCCGTCGCGCCCGTCGTCACCTCGATCTCGCCTACCTCGGGCCCGGATGCAGGCGGTACCGCTGTGACCCTGACCGGTACCGGCCTGACCGGTGCGATCGCCGTCACCGTCGGAGGCGTCAGCGCAGCCGCCGTGACCGTCGCCAGCGACACGTCGATGACGTTCGTCACGCCGGCCGGGCTCCCGGGCCAGGTCGCCCCCGTCGTCGTCACCACGCCCGCGGGCGTCAGCGGCGGCGCAACGATGTTCACCTACGCCTGATCGAGCTTCCGGTACCGCCAGGCAAAGCCGGTACCGATCCGCTTGTGGTAGCGGAAATAGCGCAGATCCTTGAGGATCCGGCCCGCGCGCATCGCATCGCCGC
>CAZVYV010000888.1:0-1402 GCA_964630985.1 uncultured Occallatibacter sp. | reverse complement strand
TTCATCTTTCGGGGCCGATTCCAGTAGGGGCTTTTGCACTTCGGACACACCCGAGGCTGTACCGCCATGTCGCGGGGCACCCATCGGTGCTCGCAACGCCAGCACTCCCAGCCGTCGCACACGATTTTCACGCGCCTCGGTCGTGCTGGAGTAATCGGGATGCGCGTCACGCCCTGATTCGCTTTGTCATCGCTCACCTTCTGGCAGTTGCCCGTGGGTCACTCGGCGTCGCCTTCGTAGAGCGGTCGCCACGTGCCGGCGTCGTTCTGGCAGTCGCCCCGCCTGTAAGCGAAGTGGTAGCAGCGGATGTCGTCGTGGTGCCACCAACCCATTCTCGGCATGTTGATCTTCGCAAGGTTCTCCCGCAGCGCCGCCAGCTCCCCTTGTAGCCGTGTGTTTTCCTCGCGCAGGGAGTCTCGTTCGGCCAGCACCTTCTGGCAGTCGCCGTAGCACAGGTTCTCCCCGCTCAGTCGATCCATCACTCCCCCTTCGATTCTCGCCAGGCTGCGAGCAGGTCATTCATCTTGTCCCGCTCTACCATGAAGTCCTCGTCCTCGTAACGGCACACGGCCTCGGCTTTGTCTAGGCGGTTGAGAGCGTCCTGAAACGTCAGCGCCCATTCGAGTGAGCAGGCGACGATCCCTCCGCTTTCAATAGCGTGGGCGACCGCTCTGCGTGTTTGTGCGAGTTCCTCGTCAGTGAAGGGTTGTGGGTTCATCAGTCGGCCTCTGGGCTGTCCGCTCGTTCAAGAACCGCGTAAGTGTTGCGCAGGCCGATCATCTGCCTCATCGCCTCTCCGATTGCTTTGTTTCGCTCCTCCGCTTTCTCGGCCCTCTCTGTGGCGCGGTCGAGATTCTCTACCAAGGCCAGTGCCACGTCCCTCGCCAGGGCGCGAAAGCCGCCGACTTCGCATCGCTCGAAATAGACACGAACGTCGTCAACTGTCTGAGGGTAGCCAGGAATCAGTGGCGCATGTCGCAGAGATTTCAGTTCTACGTCGCTCAGTTCCTCGCTCACGTCGTCATCTGGTCGGGCGACCTTCTCAGCGAAGACTAGGTCACCTTCCTTCGCGAGCTTCGCTCGTTCCGCTGCTGCCATCTGTCCTCCCGTGGTGTGCTTGGTACGACTCTCGTATCACCTTCGTTCGGATTCCCTCTTGCAGACCTCGCACGTTGGGTCTGCTTCGGTGAACGTCATCGACTTCTGAACGTAAGGGTTCGCTCCGCAGTAAGCCTTGTAGTTCGATCCTGGTCGCAGAGTGTGTATGACTCCGGTGTTGTCGTAGAAGCTTCGTTCGCTCACGTCGTCACCTCCCCGCACGATGCGCGCCAGGCTGCGAGGGCTTCAACAAGCAGCTCGTCGCTGTACCCGTCATCACTGACGACGATGGCGACCCATTCCG
>CAZVYV010000887.1:0-1402 GCA_964630985.1 uncultured Occallatibacter sp. | reverse complement strand
CACGCCTTCGACGCAGGCTATACCAACATCGGCGCGGCGGCCGGTGGACTCCTGTTTCACTCGCTCATCAACAGCATGTGGGTGCTCAAGCAGTGCATGGACGCATGGGCGGCGCAGGGGCGTGCTTGGCCCATCGAAAATCTCATCCAAGAGGCTGCCGCACGCAGTGCTGCCGGCGGCGTGCTCGACATGGACGCCGAAACGCTGATGCTCGACACCGAGATGCCGCAGCGCATCAATAACGAGCTCACCCGTTTGGGCTTCGACGCCATTCGCGACGTTGCAGGGAACGAACCGCTGTTTGCGCGGACGATCTTTGAAAGCCTGGCGCTCAGGTACGCGTCAGCAACGGCGAATCTGGAAAAAATGCTGGGTCGGAAGCTAGAGCGCATTCATATGATCGGCGGAGCGACCCGCAATAAGTTGCTCATCGCACTCACCGAGCAGCGGACGGGGCTGACTGTCGAGATTGGCGAGACGGAAAGCGCGACAATCGGCAACCTGGCAGTGCAACTGGCTGCGAGCGAGGCTGGAGGCGAGCGCGTGACGCCGGCGGCGGTGCGCGAGTGGGCGGCAACGCTTTGCCAAAACAAGAACTGTTGAATTGAGGGCGTTCCATGCGCGAAAAAAGTTCGAAATCAAGAGTTGCAGCTTTCCATCGCGCGGTGCGAGCGGCACTTGTGCCGCTGGCCGACTCGGAGCGAGCTGCGGGGATGCGCGCCTACATGCGAAATCAATTTGAGTATCTGGGCGTCTCGATGCCGGATCATCGCGCTGCCGTTGCGCCGCTGTTCAAGAGCTTCTCGCCGACAGATGGGGCGGAATTGCGCCTTGCCGCGGAAGGATTGTGGCAAATGCGGGAGCGGGAATACCAATACGTCGCGACCGGTCTGCTTGGGCGTCACCAGGAGGCACTCAGCTTGAATGACCTTCCGTGGCTGCTGGACTTGGTGCAACAGAAGTCGTGGTGGGATACGGTTGACTCGCTGGTGAAGGCGATTGGCCAGGTGGTGCGGCGCGCAGGAGCAAAGGGCAAGCGCGCCATGGATGCTGCAGTCAGGCACGAAAACTTCTGGGTGCGACGGATTGCCATGCTGCACCAGCTTGGACTGCGCGACGAGGTCGATACAGCGCGGCTCTTTCGTTACGCCGAGCTGCTGGCGCCGGAGAAGGAGTTCTTTATCCGCAAAGCGATCGGCTGGGCGCTGCGCGACTATGCATGGCACGACTGGCGGGCGGTCGAGAAATTCCTGAAAACGTCGCGCGCCGAGTTTGCCGGGCTCACGGTGCGCGAGGCCAGAAAGAACTTCGCAACGCTTTCCCAGCGTGGTCCGGGCAAACGGCCCTTGACGCAGCCTCGGCGCAAGTCGTAGTTTGTCCTTACACGGGAAAGGAGGTTGAT
>CAZVYV010000886.1:0-1406 GCA_964630985.1 uncultured Occallatibacter sp. | reverse complement strand
TGGTCACACCTGGACTTTCACCGCAATCGGAAATCTGCGGCCCATGCCGAATGACTTCGACGTGACCTTCAGGACGGGAGCGGCCTGCTGGCGCTTGTATTCCGAGCGCTCAATCAGGTGCACCACTTGTTGGACGAGTTCGAGGGAAAAACCGTGTTTCTCGGCGATGCACTCCGGCGTCTCATAGCGCTCCACATAGGCTTCGACAATGGGATCGAGCACTTCATACGGTGGCAGCGAGTCGGTGTCCATCTGTCCCGGCCGCAACTCGGCCGATGGCGGTTTCGAGAGGATAGCCGCTGGGATCACTTCCCTTTCCCGATTGAGCCAGTGACAAACTGAGTAGACCCGCGTCTTGACCAGATCGCCGATCACCGCGAGGGCGCCCACCATGTCGCCGTAAAGGGTGCAATAGCCGACAGCCATCTCGGATTTGTTTCCCGTGGTGAGCACCAGGGCGCCCAATTTATTCGAGAGAGCCATCAGGATCGTGCCGCGAATGCGAGGCTGGATATTCTCTTCGGTCGTGTCGGGCGCCAATCCTTTGAAAAGCGGCGCCAGAGCACGATTGAAATCGGCGAAAAGTTCATTGATGGAGATGGTTTCAAATCGGATGCCGAGATTCGAGACCAGCTGTCGGCTGTCGTCGATGGAGCCCGAAGAAGAATACGGACTGGGCATGCCAATGGCCGTCACATTCTCCGCGCCGAGAGCTTCGGCGGCGATGGCCGCAACCAGCGCTGAGTCAATGCCGCCGCTGAGGGCGATGACCACTTTGCTGAATCCACACTTGCGCACGTAGTCGCGCGTTCCCAGAACAAGCGCGCGGTAGGCGGCTTCGGTTTCGTCGTCGTCGGGCAGCGGCAAGGGCGAAGAATTGAAAGGATCGACGATCACCAGGTCTTCTTCGAACGAAGCAGCCTGCGCGATCAGCTCACCGCGTGCATTGAGAGCCAGCGAGGACCCGTCGAATACAAGGCTGTCGTTGCCGCCCACCTGATTCGACATCAGCACCGGAATCTGGTCGCGGCGCGCGATGGCGGCCAGCATTTCGCGGCGGACCGTGCGCTTGCCATGCCAGAACGGCGAGGAAGAGAGGTTGATATGCAGGGCAGGGCTCTGGCGCATCAGCTCTTCCACAGGATCGACGGAGTAGAGCCGGCGCGGCCAGAAGTTTTTGTCGTTCCAGGCGTCCTCGCAGATGGTGATGGCGAGCCGAGTGCCATCGAGGTCGATGACCTTCTGCGGTCCCGATGGCGAAAAATAGCGCTGCTCGTCGAAGACGTCATAAAAGGGCAGGAGGCACTTGTGTTGTTCAAGGAGCAGATTGCCGCGATCGAGGAGGACAGCGGCGTTGAAAGCGGGTTTGCCATCCGCGCCGTTGGCCGGCAGCGCGACGCCGGCCA
>CAZVYV010000885.1:0-1406 GCA_964630985.1 uncultured Occallatibacter sp. | reverse complement strand
ACGCCCCACATTTCCACCCTGTCTCGCTCCGCGCGTCTCATTTCAGATTCAACGGCGGCCACTCGCTCCGCAATCACTCGCTCCGGCATTCCCGCGCTCCAGCCATTGTTTTGCATCAATCAGCTTTTCTGATCGCTATGGCGATCGGCAGACCGAGTTCGGAGAGCAACTGGTCAATGTCGCCAATGACCTTGTTCCCCTCGTCGGTTTCGATCCATGATTTCATGCGGGCGATTTGATCGGGGCCGGAGGCGGCGGCCCCAAGATGAAGATCCACTGCAAGTCGCAAGAGCGTGAGAAGCTGATCCATCTCACTTCCCCGAGGCGGTCGTGGCGGGCGGAGGAACGACCACGCTGGCCTGCTCGACCTGGGCCACCGTGCTATGCGTTGTCCCATCCTTGGCGAAGATAAGGCCAATGCCCGTGATCACGCTCGCTAGACCTGGGCTCGTCACGATGGTCGCGATGGGCGCTCCGGTCGATACAAGTTGGAAGAGGCTACCAGCGCCAGTTAGAACCGCGGCAATGCCGGCGGCGGAAGTCTTCCAGTTGATCGCGAAAGATAGCAGGCCGTTCATGTTCAGTCCTTCGGCTCAAGTTCATTATTGACGAGCGCCGACGACAAGTCGATTTCAAATCGCCGTCTCGCGCTCATCAGGGGTGGAATGAAATTCTGCGCCCTTCGCGGCATCTGCCACGAAAGACGCTGAATCTCTATTTGCGTTTTGGTGCGGAAGATGGTCTGTTTCTTGGCCGTGAAGCGGCGGTATAAATCGACTTCTCGATTGAATGCCGCTTGCACTTCCTTGTCGTGGCGCGCGACCGCCATCTTCTCGACAGCCGGCGCCGCAGACGCGAGAGCCCCGACGATGGAGAGGATTAGGCCGAGCGCCGCGCCCATGGGTTAGAGTCCGGCCGCATTCTTGACTTGCGCGATGGCCGAAAGCAACGTGGCTTCGTCCTTCGCCGCCCAAACCACGGGCAGAAGATTGGTCACAGCCGACGGCAGACCGGTAATGCCCATCGCCGCGATCTGGATGTTCGTCGCGAAGGTCGATGCATTGACGTTGCCGGCGAAGCCCTGAACCGCGAACTTGGAATAGAGATCCAGGTCTTTGCCGAGGGTCTGTTCGGCGGTGGACGGCCCAAGCGCCGAAGTGATGGTCGAGAAGGACGTGGCGAGCTGCGCCGGCGTCATCGCGGACAGGCCACCCTGCACGCTGGCGCCGATCGTGGAGAAAACATTCGTAAGGTCGGTGATGGAGAACGACATTCTATTTTCCTTTTGTGGTATGGTGGCCGGCAAGAACCACCACCGGGAACGCCAGCCTGAAGACTCCCGATGGCGATGGGTGTTAGAGGCGGACGATCTCGCAGGGCGTGCCGTCGCCCTCCATCGGGCCGCG
>CAZVYV010000884.1:0-1412 GCA_964630985.1 uncultured Occallatibacter sp. | reverse complement strand
TCGGACGGACGCCGCGGGAGCGAGATGATTTTCGCGGATTTGCCGGGCTACGGCTACGCCAAGATTTCGAAATCGATTTCGGCGGAGTGGCCGAAGTTCATCGAGCCGTATCTTGCGATGCGCGAGACACTGGCGCTATGCATTTGTCTGGTGGATGCAAACGTTCCTGCGCGGCCGAACGACCGCCAATTGTTCGAGTGGCTGCGCAGTGCAGGCTGCGAATTTCTGGTGGTGGCGACGAAGGCGGACCGCTTGAGTGGGAACGAGCGAGCTCGTAACCTGGCGGCGCTGAAGCAAGGACTCGATGTGGAGGAGATTTTGCCGGTTTCGGCGAAAACGGGATTGGGTATTCCGGAGTTGTGGGGGAAGATTGCAGAGGCAGGGAATAGGGAATAGGGACTAGGGACCAGGGACCAGGGACCAGGGACCAGGGACCAAGGAATAGGAAACAGAAGCATTCGCTGGTCAAGGTTTGTTGGGAGCGTATCGGAATTCGTCGGGAATTCCGCGAAAGTACGAGAGGATTTCAAAGGCAAACGCGATCTCGCCGCGCTCCACGTATTGGAAAACACGCTCGCTGAAGCGGGCGGCAAATTCGCGGTTGCGGTCGAGAAGGCGAAGGCCCTGCGCCATGCGGCCGAGGTAGCGGGGCGAGAGGCGCAACCAGCGCCGGGATTTCCATTCTTCGGGGTCAAGGCAGGCGAGCGCGATTTCATCAAGGACGACTAATTCTTTCGGTAATGAAGACTCTACGCGCCAGGTGACTATGGCGGGTGTCTTGCTGAGATCGAATTCCATCTCCTCACCCTCATGAAACGCGAGTGCCGCATGGCTCGGCGCGACGTGTACGTCGCTGCGCAAGAGATCGGGCGAGACGCCGCGCTCGTTCATCTCACTCTCGACCTCCAAGGGCGGCAGGGCGACCAAGACCGCGACGGTTTCATGCTTGCGGAGTTGATTTTTCAGGATGCGCAGGGCTTCGTCGAGATTGTTGACGACGAAGTCGGCGACGCCGTCGCGGAGAGCCTGCTTTTGCGCGGTGCGATCGGCGGTCGCTGCAAGCGTGGAGGCGCCGGCAATGTTGGCGGCGACGAGGAGCGCGCGGCCCGCTTCGTCCAACTCGCCCGCGTAGAAGAGCTTGCCGCCGAGGCCGGTCTCCGGATTAGCCGAGGGCGTGTCGAGCAAGGCCGCGTAGGACAGCGCAACGCGCACGAGGAAATCAAGAGGCGACGGAGATGGAGATTCGAGGGCCAAGACACCATCTTAGCGAGCGAGTCAGCATTTCAGCGAGTTGGCGAGTTAGCGAGTAGCACCCTGCTATCCCGGGTCCCCAAATGCGAGGGACCCGGGGCACCCAATTCTGCGGTGGATGCAAAGCGCGAAAAACAACCGCAGATCCTTCGACTCGTCGC
>CAZVYV010000883.1:0-1413 GCA_964630985.1 uncultured Occallatibacter sp. | reverse complement strand
CAGCGGGACATGGCCGCGTACCGGGCTTTGGGAGCCATCTCCGCCGCCATCTGTTTCTGCAAGCAAAACCGGGCGAAGGACGCGCTCGCCGTCCTTACGTCCGCACTCGAACGCTACGAGCAGGCCGATCAGGAATTGCAGAGTTTCAAAATTCAACTTCCACAGGAGAACCATCATGGCAACGCAGCCGCAAATTAACACCGCGCTTCACGTCGCGCAAATTCCATTGAAGCCGCCGCCCGCAGTCTCTACGCCTGTTCCCATCAAGCTCGGGATGTATGGCGGACAGGGCGCGGGGAAAACCGTCACGGCCGCACTGTTGGCGGCGTCGCTTTCCGTGCAGTTCTACAACAAGGCTCCGGTCTACGTGGTCGATCCCGATCTGGCCTGGCAGTTTCCTAAGCGCCGCATCTTCGACGTGGAAGGTGTCGAGTTGATTCAGAAGCCCTATCGCAGTTTCACTCAGATGCAAGACTCGATTAAAGAAGCGGAAAAACTCGGAGCCTGCTGCTGGATCGTCGATCCCCTTACTCTGATCTGGAACGAACTGCTCGACACCTTCCGGGGAAACAAATCCTATATCCCCATCGACTCGTGGGGACAGATTCGCCAGGTCTGGAATGAGTACATCGGACGCTTCCTTAATAGCGGGATGAACTGCTTCGCGCTGGGGCGCCTCGGAAACGACTTTGAAGAGCAATCGGAAATGCAGCAAAACGGCGAACTCAAAACAAAGCTGGTCAAGGTCGGCACCAAATTTAAGGCGGGCGGGGGCGAATCGTTCGGGTACGAGCCGCACCTGCTGCTCGAGATGTCGTTAGAGCGTAAGGCCAAGACAGTGAAAGGACAAGAACGCGAAGGCGAAGGGCGAATGGTGCACAGGGCCGACGTCTTGAAGGATCGCACCTGGATGCTGAACGGAAAAGTGTTGCGCTGGTCCGACAAATCGACTTACGAACGGGGCGGGTATTCACAGGTCTGGACTTCGATCCGGCCGCATTTCACCGAAGTACAGGCGACCATGGCACGAGTGCAGATCATCCCCGGATCCAGCGGAGCGCTCATCAACCAAAGCGGCGACTCGGAATTCTACGCTCAGCGTGAACGCCGGGAAGCCATTAAGGGGGAAATCAAAGCGTGCATGGATCTGTTCTTCGGCGGCCGCGGAAAAGACGACGTCCAGGTCCGCATCGCCATCTCCGATCTGATTTTCGGCGTGAAGTCGAAAGAGGCCGCAGATTCCTTGCCGCTCGAAAAACTGGAGCGCGGCTTGCGCATCCTGCAGGGCTTTGAACGCAACGTAGCTCCCCCGGTGGGAATGCCGTCAACAAGAGAAGAAATACTCATCAAGATCGCGGAGTCAATTCAAGAGTACGATTCCGGGTTGGCGGAGATGAACGATTTGCCGTTCTA
>CAZVYV010000882.1:0-1413 GCA_964630985.1 uncultured Occallatibacter sp. | reverse complement strand
CTGCCCTCCGCCCGTGCCTTGCGCGAAGGCGTGAGCCGCCAACAACAACACGATTGCCAGAATTCTCTTCATGAAGCCTCACATAACCGTCAACGAAGGAAGCCAGCCATCGCCGGTCGTCCCGTCAATAAAGTACTGCCCAACATCCCCGGAGTCTGCGATGTAGTACGGATCGGTATATTCAATCGGCTGCACCGCAGAAGCCGCTACCGGAATCATCTCCGCAATCACGTTCGCATAGGTCGCCTTCACCAGCCCTTGCGTGCCCAGGTAGATGATCGCCGCGTTTCCCGCCGTGGTCTGGACGTAGACGGCCTCACAAAAGATCGAGAGCCGAATGTAGGAACCGTTCACATGCGCCAGCGCCATCTTCTGCACGGTGACGTGTGTCCCGTCAGGAACTTTCTTGATCCACACACGCTCTTCGTCGCCGTTCGCCACCGAGCCGATGATTGCCCAGTCGCCGCCTTGAAACATCGAACTGTCGGTCACCGCGACATTGACCACCGACAAGTCGCCATTTTGGTCGGTCCCGCCCGGCCCCGTAGCCGCCGAGATCGTTGTGCCAATCAGCGGCTGCGGCGTTCCACCAGCCACGATCGTGTACTTCTTGAAGACTCGCTTCGCCATGGCTTAGTCCTTTTTCTTCCCATCCGTCATCGACGGGTGAATGAATCGGCTGTTATCACTGTCGTACATCGGATTGCCGTTTCTGTCGTTCTCGCGCGCCAACACGCCAGCGTTGCCAGGCTGCGTGTGGATGTGCGGACTGCCCGTGGGCAAAGCCGGGGTCTTGAGATTCCAGTCATCCGTGCCATGCTCAAACTTCTCCTGATGCGGTGGAATCGTTTCGTGGATTGGAGCCTTGCCGAAGATTTTTCCCATGGCCTTACCCCCTTCCGGATTTGCGCGCCTTGCGGCCTTTCTTCATCCGCTTGTGGCGACTGTCTTGCTTCTTCAGTCTGGATAACTCTTTTCCTTCTTCTTCCCTGATTGATTTGCGTGCCATTGAAATCACCTCCCTGATTTGCGTTGTTTTGGAGATCGTGACTGTCGAGCGTGCATCTGCGCCTTGAGCGCATGCCGCTTACGCTGCTTCGGCCTGTGTTTTCCAGTTGACATAAGCGGCCCCCTCAGTACCGTTCGTTCTGATAGCTGCTGTCGTTCGAAAACGGATCGCTGGCCACGCCAGCCATCCGCTCATACCGCCGCAGTTCCTGCATGTTGTTGATCACCAGCGGACCTTGCTCCGCGACTACGCTCGGATGATCCAAGTGAGTCGTGGTAAACGGAAAGACTGGGCTCGGCGCAACTCTGTCAGCCGCACGGAACCCGCATCGCCCGATATGAAAATACCCCTGCGGCGAATACCGAAACCGCCCGCCAGTCTCGCCACACAAAACGCACTTCGTT
>CAZVYV010000881.1:0-1415 GCA_964630985.1 uncultured Occallatibacter sp. | reverse complement strand
TCGATCCCGAAAAAGTGACCTACGAAAAGCTGCTCGACGCGTTCTTTGAGCTGCATGACCCCACGACGCCCAACCGCCAGGGACCGGACTGGGGCACACAGTATCGCTCGGCTATCTTCTTTCACTCGCCGGAGCAAGAGGCGGACGCCCGCGCCAAGATCGAGCAGCTCACTGCTGATGGGCGCTACAAGCCACGCAAGATTGTGACCAGGGTGGAACCTGCGCAGACCTTCTGGCGCGCCGAAGATTACCACCAGCGGTATCTTGAGAAGCGCGGCCAGGCAAGCTGCCACATCTAAAAAAAAGTTCGTAGTTCTTGGTTCGCAGTTCTCAGCTGTGAGCGTCGGTGGCGGCACTTTCGGGATGCGACTCTGACTTCACTGCGGCTTCGGGCGCTTCCTGCGCCTCCGCATCGCCTTCGGCAGGCTCGGTTTCTGCTTCCGCAGCCGGCGTGGTGCCGGGCTCGTCCATCCACATGCACGCGATCCACCACGCCAGCACGCCCAGGTAGATCGCATTATTGCCGTGGATCAACTTTTCGCGCAGATCCATCACGCGCTCGTAGTCCGCCTGCGTATGAATATGAGTTTGCGCGCCGATGGCCTGCAGGCTCCAACGCAACGCGAGTTGCGCAATGGCTGCTGTCGAAAGGCCGATCGAGATGCGCTGCGCATGGCTGTGCCATCCAGCCCCGAAGCGCCTTCCCAGCAGGGTAATCAGCAACCCCAACTCGACGGTCACGACGCTGGAAAACAAGATTCCCTTGTCGACAGCCAGATCCATCAGCCGAATCGTGGCCAATTCCGAGGCAGCCGTCATTGTCTTCCATGCCGGCCATGATCCCCAGAACACCAACACCGCCGCGCCGACACCCACAATCACCAGCGTGCCGATGATCCAAGCGAGTCTGCCCATTCCCCGGAACGAGCGCCGCGCCAGTTCCACCAGCACCATCAGGCTGACCACCACTTCGAGATTCGACAACAGCAGAAAAACCTCGGTGCCGGTGAATCGCGACAATTTGGCAAGCAGGAGCTGCGTCGTCAACAGCAGAACACCCATCAAGGCGATGCTTGCCGTGAACCACGGAAAGCGGCGAACTCTATCGCGCCCCAAAAGCACGACGAGCAAAACGAGCAACGCCGCGAACGTGAGCGTCCACAAGACCTGAGCTGCGGAGAATTCGAAGTGCATCTTGACCCTGTCCACGCGGCCTGGTTCTGCCGCATGCCCTCCCTAAGTCTAACCGGGCACACTGGCTCTGTGTCCTGCCATAATTCCTTCATGCTGGTTCTCGCTTCCGCATCGCCGCGCCGCAGTGAACTGCTCACCCAGGCGGGCTACCGGTTCCGTGTGCAACCCGCGCACATCAATGAGGATGTGCTGCCGGGCGAGGATCCGATCGTGTACGTCAC
>CAZVYV010000880.1:0-1415 GCA_964630985.1 uncultured Occallatibacter sp. | reverse complement strand
TTCCGGGAACCCACTTCCAGTTCGAATGCCAGCAGGTGATCTACGCGATCGGGCAATCGCCTGTGCTGGAGCTGTTGTCGTCGGTGCGAGGTGTTGAGCTGAGCCATGGGCGCGTGGTCGTCGAGCGAGCAACCGGGCTGACCTCGAACCCCAGGTATTTTGCCGGTGGCGACTGCGTCAACGGCGGCCGCGAGGTGGTGGATGCGGTAGCGGACGGCAAGCGAGCGGGCGTGGCGATCGCTCAGGCGCTCGCCGGTGTCGCGCTCAGGAACCCGGAGACCGCTCATGCCTGATCTCGCGGTGAACTTCGCCGGCATTCGGTCGCCGAATCCCTTTTGGCTGGCGTCGGCGCCGCCGACCAATTGCGGCGAGCAGATCATGCGCGCCTTCGATGCCGGATGGGGCGGCGCCGTATGGAAGACGATCGGCGAGCCCATCGTGAATGTGTCGTCGCGCTACTCCTCTGTGGATTGGAACGGGCAGCGGATGATGGGCCTCAACAATATTGAGCTGATCAGCGATCGGCCGCTCGAGGTCAACCTGCGCGAGATCGCCGATGTCAAGAAGCGCTATCCACACCACGCCGTGATCGCCTCGCTCATGGTCGAGTCCAAACGCGAGGCGTGGCACACCATCGTTGCGCAGGCCGAGGACGCGGGCGCCGATGGGCTCGAGCTCAACTTCGGCTGCCCCCATGGCATGAGCGAACGCGGCATGGGCTCGGCGGTCGGGCAGGTGCCCGAGTACACCGAGATGATCACCGCGTGGGTGAAGGAGAAAGCGCGCACGCCGGTCATCGTGAAGCTGACCCCGAATATCTCTGACATTCGCGTGATCGCGCGGGCGGCCAGGCGCGCCGGCGCGGATGCGGTGTCGGCGATCAATACCATCAATTCGATTACGGGCATCGATCTGGACACGCTCACCCCCAGGCCGAACGTCGACGGCACGAGTTCGCATGGCGGTTATTGCGGGCCGGCAGTGAAGCCGATCGCGCTGAACATGGTCCAGCAGGTAGCGAGCGACTCGGAAACCGCGGGCCTGCCGATTTCGGGCATCGGCGGCATCGCAACGTGGAAAGATGCGGCGGAGTTCATCCTGCTGGGCTGCGGCACGGTGCAGGTGTGCACGGCGGCCATGCACTACGGCTACCGGATCGTCGACGACATGGCGGATGGTCTCTCGAACTGGATGAGTGAAAAGGGCTATTCGTCCATCGACGATTTTCGCGGACTCGCCGTGCCGAAGGTGACGGAGTGGAAACATCTCAATCTCAGTTACAAAATCGTCGCGCACATCGATGAGGCGAAGTGTATTGGCTGCGAGTTGTGCTACGTCGCGTGCTGGGATGGCGCGCACCAGTGCATTCATCTTGACCGAGTAACGGGTCCGGTGGATGGGCACGTCGAGTTGCA
>CAZVYV010000879.1:0-1416 GCA_964630985.1 uncultured Occallatibacter sp. | reverse complement strand
TCGATGGAGTGGAGCACAAGCATTTCCCGCCGTCGCTCGCCGCGTAATCCAAACCCGCTGCGGGTCCAGCAGTACCCACTGAGAGGACGATAAATGCGACGCTTTTTTTGCACGATCCTATTCACGGCGGCGATCTCCGCGCCGGCGGCCGCCCAAACCGCCGATCCAGCCTTCCTTCAGCGCGCCATCCAGGCCCTGCAATCCCAGCGCAACCAGGCCCTCGACGCCCAGGCGATGGCAGCCGCCCAGGCCGCGGGGCTGGCTGAACAGCTCACAGCGGCGCAGAAGGCCCTTGAGGCCAAGACCAAGGAACTCGACGATAAGGTCAAGGCTGACGCTGACAAGCCGGCCGAACCGCCGAAATGAGCCGGCGGCGCCCGGCGCACGGGCGGCAGTGCGTCGAACCGGTTCGGACGGTGGTCTGTAGCCCTGGGGGTGGAGGGGCCGCCAGCGGGCTCCGCAACGGCTTCTGGCCCGGACACAAAAATGGCGCCCCGAAGGACGCCAGTCTGTTGGGAGGAGCGCTCCGATGAGCAGCACCTGCCACATTGCTACCCGACCGTTACCGGAATGTCTAGCACCTCGTGCAAATAGATGGCGGCGCCGCCGGGTAAGGCGGCAAGTCCTCGACCTGGCTACCGCTGGAGGTGAAATGGGTTTGGTTTTCTCCCGACCGCGGAGCCCGCGTCAGCGAATGGGACTCCCGAATATGCCGAGGCCAAGGATTCCGATGAGAATGAACAGAATCAACCAACCGCCAAAAGGCGCCCACGAATTTCCGGCCGGTCGCCAAGGATTCATTCCCCACACTCCGAAGAACAGCGTAATGACCCACAATAGCCAGAACCAAATGTTCGCGCCCATCGCCGCATCCTCCGGGGTGAACTGAGCCAATCCGCAACAGCAAGAAAGGTTCCGACATGACCGACACCAAAGCCGACCCGCTGCGCGACAAATATGCACCGCCGTTTCAGCGCCGCGTTCAAGACTGGATGATGGAGACGTTCTCCATGGAGATTTGTCGCGATCGTCAGGAGCGGAATCACCGCTTCTTGGAAGAGGCGCTTGAACTCGTGCAGGCCAGCGGCTGCACCCAAAGCGAGGCCCATCAGCTCGTGGACTACGTTTATGGCCGCGACCAAGGCGAGGTCAACCAAGAGGTAGGCGGCGTGATGGTCACGCTTGCCGCGCATTGCATTGCGCACGACATCGATATGCACGAGGCCGGAGAAACCGAACTCGCGCGCGTCTGGACCAAGATTGATAAGATCCGCGTCAAACAAGCATCAAAGCCGAAGCATTCGCCATTGCCCGCCGCCTGCCCGCCCGCTCTCCCGGCAGCGGCGCCAACCGAAGATCAAATCAATCGCGGCGCAACTGCCATCAGAGAGGAGGCATCGAAGTACCAGGAGGGGG
>CAZVYV010000878.1:0-1417 GCA_964630985.1 uncultured Occallatibacter sp. | reverse complement strand
GAACATCATCGTCTTCGTGTGCCGGTAAGGCGGCATCCCCTCCACTACCGAATTGCTCGGCTCGATCGGGAAGCCGCAGTGTTTGCAGGTTTGGGAATACTTGCTCACTTGGATTCCTCCCGATTTTCATATTCAAACAGGTGCGTTAGGGTCACCGGATCGCCGTCAAGTTCAACTTTCATCTTCGCCGTTATCTGCGTCAGCGAATGCTTGTCCGGATGTTTGTCTTTCGGGCAATGAAGGAGAGGATGATCCACATTTCCGAAAACACAGCACAGCGCCGGGCGAACCGGGTACACCGCGCACGTCCAGGTCCGAGTGTCGATAAATGCGCAATCCAGCGGCTTCCTCTTCTGAGCGGCCAGCGCCGCATAGTCCCCTGACGGAATCTTCGCCAAGTGATCCTTGATCGCGTCAAGCCTGTTCTGCGACACAGGAACCGTCCCGCAGCACTCCGATTTGCAGGTTTTGCAAGGAAGGCTCATCACTTCTCCCCCTTCGGCGGGCAGCACGAAAAGCACTTGCACCCAGGAGCGTGCGCCGGCCGCGCATACCGCGGATCAGACCCAGGCGCCACCCCGCCTATCCCCAAAAGGTTAGTGATCGGCTTCGACTCGGCCTGCTCTTCAAAGTGCTCCCTCTCCGCCTTCCGCCCCTTTTGGTGGAACGCCTCAATCACCGCGCGCCCAGGATTTCCTTTTCCCGGCGGCAAAAGCGGAGCAGCCTTTACGCCCCTCTTTCCCTCTAAAAGATGATCCCGCAGGCTAATCGAAATCACCTGAGCCCGGCTCCGGTTTTCGTCCGCCGCAATTTGATCGACTGTCGCCAGAATGTCATCCGCCAGCCGAAGTGAAATCAAAGTCGTTCCGCTCATACGCAGTTCGGTCCTTTCGCAAATCTTCCGTTCTTGTGAATACGTCTCCCCTTAGATTTGGCATCTTCCCAGTTGTCTTTGTCGGTCCCCAAAAACAAATGTTCCGGTCGAACACAGCGCCGGTTGTCACAAGTATGCAGCACGCACAAGCCAACTGGAATCTCTCCAAAGTGAAGCAGCCAAGACAAACGGTGAGCACGCATTGCATATTTGCGAACCCGCTTCGGCCCTAATCTTTTTAGAGGAAATCGAAGCCACCCATACCCTTTGGACTGGTGCTCGCCCGTCCACCGCCAACAGCCATCAGACTTGTCTACGTGTCGCCAAAACCTTTCCGCAATTGCAAAAGCGCTTGGCGTGACCAATGCAAAATCCGATCGCTTCACCGGAAACAATACTGGATACGTCATGTTTACAATGTATCACCGTTGATTACGTTGGGTCAATGCAAAATTGCATGGTTTTTGTTAATTTGTGAAATCGTCACATGTGTTCGGTTGGTCGTGGCGTCGTGGCGTCAGGGAGAGGGGGTACCCTTGGACG
>CAZVYV010000877.1:0-1417 GCA_964630985.1 uncultured Occallatibacter sp. | reverse complement strand
CGGGTGATGGCGACGATCCCGACGGTCGTTGGCCAGAATGTTTATCAGTTCGGCAACGCGGTCTTGCCCGGCACCCCGGCAACTACAGGTGTGCAGGGCATCATCAACATCCGCAGCATCAGTTACCAGGTCGGGACTGGCGCATTGTGGATCACGCCGCGGCCGTGGCCGTATTTCACGCTGTACGAGCTCAACAACGCTGCTCCGCAGCCCGGTCCCCCGGCGAGCTGGGCACAATTCGGTCAGGGCGCGGCGCCGAGTGGTGCAGCCAACACGACGATCAACGGCGGCAGTTTCTACGTCTCGCCGATCCCCGACGATATCTACACGCTGAACCTCAACTCGGTGTGTTATCCGCAGCCGCTCGCCTCGGACACCGACGTCGAGGCGCTGCCGTATTTCTGGACGGACTGCGTGCCGTTTTTCGCCGCTTACTTCGCCCTGATGTCCGCCCAGACCAACGCGCGCATGGCGGAAGCGGGTAACATGTACAAGGGTCACTATCAGGAGTTCATGGATCGGGCGCGCAAGCAGTCGAATGCGTCGACCAACCGCTGGCAGTATGATCAGGCGGGCGATCCGGCGCAGGGGCCGAAGATGGGGATCAAGGGAGGCGCCAGTGGCTGACGATTCAGTCTATGCGCGGAACCAGCAGTACCTTGCGGGAGGAGAGCAGCAGTACAATACGGATCTGGGAGACGCGGAACCGGAGTTTCAGGCTTGGCTCAAGCAAAACAAGATCCCGTTCGACCCTGGTGCGACGAATTCCGACTACGACATGCGAGGGTTTTACAAGGCGCTGCAGGAAGGCGACCCCAAAGCGAAAGAGGCGATCAACCCGAACGACAATCAGATGCATTTTCCGGATTATTGGAAAACGCCGTATCACCAGTCGTTTTCGAATGAAAGCCAGTGGGCGGACCCAGCTAAGGCTCCGAAGTGGAACGAGCAAGATCAGCTTGTGACGCCTGATGGAAAGGTCGTGTTCGACGAGAAAGCGTTGGCGATTGCCCGGCAGCAGCAAAAACAGGAGCAGAACGCCAAGTTGGCGATGGCGATTAAAATGCTCATGCAGCGGCTGAAGCAACCGCAGCAGGTGGCGCAATGAGCACCATCTCCTGGAAGTTCTACAGCCAGGCGGTGCAGCGTTTCCTGCGCGAGCAGCGGCAGGAGTTTTTGAACCCCGGTGACCTGCTCGAATATATCAACCTGGCGCGGCGCGAGGTCGCCGGCCGCACTCAATCGGTGCGCCGCCTGACGCCGATTTCCGGGCAGGTGGTTGCCGCCCAGGTGACCAGCGGCGGCAGCGGTTACACCAACCCGATTGCCGCCATCACGACGCCGGACTGGCCCAGTGGAGCGCCACCGAACCCGAACGGGCGGCAGGCGCTGGCGAACGTCACTTTTTCGGCTGGCG
>CAZVYV010000876.1:0-1420 GCA_964630985.1 uncultured Occallatibacter sp. | reverse complement strand
GCCGCCGAAACCTGGTTGCTCCTTCGCGCCAGCGGCACCGAGCCCCTCCTGCGCATCTACGCCGAGTCCTGCTCCAAGGAATCCGTCGCCAAACTCCTCGACTCCGCGCGGGCCTTCGCGCTCGGTGGATAGTACCCTCGTAACCGAAAAATCCGTGGACGAGTTTCCGAGTGATGGTCTGGTCGCATAAGGTTCAAAACTCCGGGACCAACCGAATGCAGCTGATTAAACAAATTCGAACTCGCCGCCTCAACTGGAATTCTGCGGTCTATCTTTTATCGTCGACTGTGCTTTGGTGCACCCTGGCGTGCTCCTCAAGCGGAATCAAGGAACCTGTTCCTGGCGAACAGAAGGCGGATCAAATAGTCGTCGTGAAATCCAGCCACACGATGATGCTTATTGCCAACGGTCGGATACTGAAAACCTATAAAATCTCGCTCGGGCGGGGACCCTCGGGCCCCAAAGAGCGGGAGGGAGACAACAAGACACCTGAAGGGGACTATGTGATCGATCAGAAAAACGAGAAGAGCCGGTTTCACCTAGCCCTCCATATCTCCTACCCGAACGCCGTCGATAGAGATCGCGCCCGAAACGCAGGGGCCGCTCCGGGCGGCGCCATTATGATTCACGGATTGCCGAACGTCTTGGGTTGGTTGGGGCCCTTCCAGCATTATGTGGACTGGACCGAAGGCTGCATCGCTGTTAGCAATTCCCAAATTGAGGAAATCTGGCGACTTGTTCCGGTGGGCACTCGGATCGAAATCAGACCATAGTTCCGTCGCCGGGGGTTGGCCGCCATTTCGTGGGTGTAATCGGATTCTCAGTGAATCACCGCAACCTTCGCCCTTTTCCCCAACCGCACCGTCAACCGCGCCGGCAACGCCCCAACCAAAATCAACGGGCCGCTGGCCGCTTCGCCATCCACCTTCACGGCGTTCTCCGCAATCTTCCGATTCGCCTCCGCTCCACTCGCGGCCAGACCCATCGCCACCAGCAACTTCGGCAGCCGAATCTGGTTCGCCTCCGCACCGGCCACATCGGCGAACGCAACTGCAACCTCTTCCAGGTCCTCGCTCTCGCCCTTCTGCTGAAACATCCGCGCCCAATTCTCGTCCGCGCTGTCGGCCGCAGCTTCGCCGTGGAACCCCGCCGTAATCGTCCGCGCCAATTTTTTCTTGGTTTCCATCGGGTGCAGCTTCCCCGCCGCCACATCCGCCCTCATCGCGTCGATCTCGCTTTGCTTCAGGTCTGTGAGCAGCACCCAATACTTCCACATCAGCTCATCGCTGATGCTCATCAGCTTCCCGTACATCTCGCTCGCCGGCTCGTTGATCCCGATCGCATTATTCAGCGACTTGCTCATCTTCTGCACGCCGTCCAGGCCTTCCAGAATCGGCGTCATCAGCACGATCTGCGGCTT
>CAZVYV010000875.1:0-1420 GCA_964630985.1 uncultured Occallatibacter sp. | reverse complement strand
CCATCGCATCGCGCGCAACCTCTCTCATGAGTCTACGGGGCTCGCTCGGTAAGCTGCGGCACTTCCGCCACCCGGCCGCATTCGCCGACAGTTTACGAAATGAAGAACGAAACCAGCCTCGAAGGAAGGACCGCGCCGTTAGCCCGCGTTATTGGCACAGCTGCGATACCTCCAGGAAAGGTTCGGGCCCGACCAGCGGGTACGGCAGGTGGCGTGAATCCATGAACTGACCCTGAAACGTGCCACCCGACTCGGAACCCGCATCCGGATCCTCGGCATAAGCCGCATCGCTCTCGACCTGCGAAAGGCTCTCGAAGCTGAACCCATCCTTGCGAAGCAGGTCAAGCAAATCCGGGAGCATCAGTGTTGTGAAGGGTGTTTCGTGCAGCAGCATCACGTCGGGAATCTCGTGCCCGAACACCAGCTTCTCTTCCTCTCGCCCCAGCGTGATGTCCTCCTCGGCCGCGTCGAGATAGGTTTGCTTCAGCTTGGCAATCGCCGCTTCGTCCTGCTTGGCCCGGCACCGGCAATACGTGTCGTTCCACTCGTAATCCGCAAACTGCAGCGTCACCTGCGCGATGCGATATCCGTGCTCGCTCAGATAAGCGCGTACCGCGCGGCGCTTCTCCACCGTTTCGCCTTCCTCCAGGTACGGATAGCGAAACCAGCGCCAGTCTCGCACTTCGCCATACTGCCTGAGCGTGGGCTCATTCTGCGCAATGTCCTGCTCGAAAGCTTCGGCAGTGTTCGTGGTCAGCCTCATGTGCGACCAGCTGTGATTGCCGATATTCATGCCTGCATCGAGCCAGATTCGCAGTGCTTCGGGCGCTCCGGGACGGCCGGCAAGCTTGTCGCCGTTCACAAACCCGTACGTCCCCTCCAGCCCGTTGGCTTTCAACTCACTTACCAGCGCTTTCGCCACATTGACGTAGCTTTCTCCCACCGGCAGCGTGCCCACCGCCGGTAAGTCGTCAAATGTGATTGCAACTATCGGATGCACGTTGAGTTGCGGCTGCCCGGACGGCGCTTCTTCGGTCCCCTGTCGCGGTTCGCGCAGCGACTGCGCGTTGGCGCCCGCCGTCATTGCTGCCGCAACCAGGGCCAGCAATACGGCGGCAGCCGTCTGCTTCACCATTTCGCTACCTCGCTTCCAGTGGCGAAATCGCCCGTGAGCGCGGATCGGAAGCCAGCCACTTTCCAAACTGATCGACCGGATCGCTGCCGCCTAGCCCCAGCAAAGTCTGCCGCAGTTGCGTTGAGTCCTCGTCTGACGGCGTTGGCTGCAATACTCCGTGATCGTCCAGTTGTTCGCCGCCTGCGATTTCCGCCAGTTGAATCAGCCACCCGGGCGCGCTGCCAGTCACGATGGGCGATTCCTGAAGACGCACTTCCCATCCCGTCGGCGATTCATTCTGGTCAA
>CAZVYV010000874.1:0-1421 GCA_964630985.1 uncultured Occallatibacter sp. | reverse complement strand
GAGCCGTGGGTTGGCTATCGCTTCGTGCCCGAGGGCTGGACAGGCAACGAAGAATAACCGGCAACGACGAGTTGAAAATCGTGCCCCACGTCGCACGTTCTATCGCATAGCAGCCAGCGCCGCCGCTGGCTCCGGATTTTCAACAACTTCCCACCGTCGACAATCGATCCTTACGAAATCTTTAGGTTTTCTTTTCGATTCTCAAAGCAGACGAAGGACAGAATCGGAATAGAGCAGGACCGACTGCGTCGGTCGCCGGCTTGCGTGCGTTCCCGGATCGCGATTCGGGGGCTAAGAAACGCGGAGCAGGTTCGTTGAATCTTTCCAGCGTTGGTTCGGATGGAAAAGGGGAGATCGAGAATGCAAGATGCGTTGATGTTGCTGTACACCGTAATTTTCTTCGCCGTGGCGTTTCTCTACGTCAAGGCGTGCCAAAAGTTGAGGTAGCCCATGTCAATGGATTGGATTTCAGCAACCGGACTCATCCTCTCGATTCTCTTGATGGTCTATCTCACCGTCGCACTGCTGTTCCCGGAGAAGTTCTAACATGTCCGCAAATGGCTGGCTGCAATTCGCCATCTACTCCGTCATTCTGCTGCTAACGGTGCGCCCGGTCGGCATCTACATGACGCGCGTGCTCGAGGGCGAGCGGACCTGGCTCGACCCGGTCTTCCGCCCGTTCGAGCGGCTCATCTACAAAATTTGTGCGGTGAAGGCCGACAAGGAGATGAACTGGCGCGAGTACACCTTTGCACTGCTTGGCTTTTCAGCGGCGACGATGGTGCTTACGTATGCCATCGAGCGGCTGCAGTACTACCTGCCTTGGAATCCGCAGCATCTCACGGGCGTAGGTAGCGATCTGGCGTTCAATACCGCCGCCAGCTTCACGACCAACACCAACTGGCAGTTCTATACGCCCGAGTCGACCATGAGCTATCTCACCGAGATGGCCGGCCTGGCGACGCATAACTTCTGGTCGGCGGCGGCGGGCATCGTGGTGGCCGTGGCACTGATCCGCGGCATCAAGCGAACCAGCTCGGGCACTATCGGCAACTTCTGGGTCGACATGACCCGGACGATGCTCTACATTCTCGCACCGGCGTGCGTCCTGTACGCGCTGCTCCTCGTTTGGCAGGGCGTCCCGCAAAACCTCAGTTCGTATACTGTCGCTCACCCTCTCGAGCAGCCCTCCCAACCGCAGACCATCGGGCAGGGGCCGGTAGCCTCGCAGGAAGCCATCAAGATGCTGGGCACCAACGGCGGCGGATTCTTCAACGCCAACAGTGCTCACCCCTATGAGAACCCGACGCCATTTTCGAATTACATTCAGATCATTTCGATCTTTGTCATTGGCGCCGGTCTAACGTACACCCTGGGTCGCATGACCGGTTCGCGCGGCCACGGATGGGCAGTATTCGGCG
>CAZVYV010000873.1:0-1421 GCA_964630985.1 uncultured Occallatibacter sp. | reverse complement strand
GGCTTCAGCCTGCCGCAAAAGCTCGTCGAGCGATTCCATGCTGTTGTGCCGACCTACCGAATCGTCCTGCGCGGTGGTTTGGAATACTACTTCGCAGGGGCGGCTGCGGGAGCCTCATCTTCATCAGCCGCATCTTCCACCAGCACCGCTGAGCCGGGGACGATGTCGTAGCTTACCGCATCCGTGCCCGTGGGATGAAATGCTATGCGGAGCGGCTCACGCTGCCACCCGGGCACGGTGCAAACTGGGTCGGGGTGATTCTCAGGATCGAAAGCTGCAAGCTTTTTCGCGAGTACCGGCTTGCGGACTGCGATTTGCGCGACCACGGCATAGAGGCTCTTGCGGCTGGGAGTGAGGCCGCAATAAGCCGCGTAGTCGCGAAACCAGCTCACCTGGCTCACACCGGGGTCGTAGTCGGGCAAGTGGAGCGCCGTCTCTTTGCCTGTAACGCGGTCGACCAGCAGCCACGGCCCGCGCTGCCACACCCAATGACTCGCTTTGTCGCTCGGAACCGGCTTGTCGGTGGGCAATGCGTCGTTGAGCCGGATGACGCGCCGAACCACGAAGCTGCGATCGGTCACGTCGTGCGCTTCGCCGGTCGTCCACTCCTTCAAGACGCCGTCAACGAGGAGCGCGCGGATCTTGAGGACATTCTCGCCGGTCGCGGCGCTCGCCGGGTCGCCGACTTTGGAGTAGGGCACGCTCTTGATTGCGCCCAGAACGACGGTATGCTTTTTTCGTTCCGCTGCGTGCGCAAAAGTTACGACTCCCAATGTTGCCAATAGTGCCAAAGCCGAAAAAACGGCGGTCTTGCTCATGGCCCTTACTCCTCAAATTCCGGCAGCCTCCACGGCGCACGCCACGCGAAATGCGGTGCTCTCGCCCATCGGCCGGGCAAGTACCTGCATCCCCACGGGAAGGCCGGTTCGGGTCGCGCCGCACGGAACCGAAACACCGCAGATGCCGGCCAGGCTGGCGGTGACGGTATAGATGTCGGCGAGATACATGGCGAGTGGATCGCCGGTTTTCTCGCCGAGCTTGAACGCAGGGAAGGGCGAGGTGGGAGTGACGATCGCGTCGACTTCAACAAAGGCACGCAGGAACTCCTCGGCCAGAAGGCGGCGAACCTGCTGCGCCTTGAGGTAGTAAGCGTCGTAGTAGCCGGCGGAAAGGGCATAGGTGCCGAGGAAGATGCGGCGCTTGACCTCGGCGCCAAAGCCTTCGTCGCGGGAGTGCGAATACATGTCGGAGAGCGTGGCGGAGTGGGGTGAACGGTAGCCGTAGCGTACGCCGTCAAAGCGGGCAAGGTTGGCGCTGGCCTCGGCCGTGGCCACCAGATAGTAGGTGGGTACGGCGTATTTCGTGTGCGGCAGCGAGATCGGCTTGATGGCGCACCCGGCCACCTCGAGCGCGGCAATGCC
>CAZVYV010000872.1:0-1422 GCA_964630985.1 uncultured Occallatibacter sp. | reverse complement strand
CTCCTGGCGCTGCCCCTCCTGTGGAGAAATCAACGAATGTACTGACTTTGTTTGCCATTGTGCCGAAGGAAAGGATGATGAAGATAGAACCAGCCCAACGCTGTCTCCGTTGCGGCCAGCTGAACGAACTTAACGAAACCTGCGAGTGTTCTAACTTAACCGTCGTGCACTTTCGTGCTTACGACCAAGCCCTGAACCAAGGTGCTAGCCGGAGCGAAGCCCGGAGGATTGCTAGAAAGGCAGCATCTGAATGACCAACAACCAATTCCTTCTCGTCCTGTTAGGAGTGCTATCTCTAATCGCCCTTGGCGTAGCTTGGGATATCTCAGTATGGGGAGAATGTAGACAAACCAACAGTTGGCTTTATTGCTTACGGGTGCTTAACCAATGACCCTCGACGACTACCTCGCCACCTTCTCCATCCATGCCTTCCGTCTCGATCACATCTGTTCTACCTCCATCCCCGGCCGCTGGCTTGTCCGTATCGTTAACGACACAACCGGCGACCAGATAAACACCTGCGAACGAACCATTCACATGGCCCTCGCCGATGCTCTCGCCCGGCTTTCTCGTGGAGATGTCTACAACCCAGGTCGTCGTGTAATTTCTCACCCTGCCGACCCCGACTGCGGCCCTGTATCAGTCGCGAAAATGATCGATCTTTCGGCGCTTATGCCGACACTTGTGAGGCGCTAAGATGACTTGGTACGTTATTGCAGAATACAGACACCTTCCGGTTAAAGACGATGACACTGTGTGGACAGTCTCAGAAGATCAAACTAAGCCTGGTTGGGAAACAGACGGAGGTTATACAGGATATGGTTTGACTAAGGCTAAAGCACAACACCTCGCAACTGCTGCTAATTTATATGAGGCGGCCGAGGTGGCATCTTCCTGATGGCGCTCAGACTTGTGAGGCGATAAGTGAAAAAATTCCTATTTTGTTTCCTCTCAACCGTCGCACTTGCCCGTGAAACAGTCCCTGGCCAATACGAATCAGTTCCCGATACCATTCGTCAGTGGTTTAAAGAACAACGGTCACCATCAACGGGTATCCCCTGCTGTGATGTATCAGACGGTTACAACACTGATGCAAAGCTTGAAAACGGGCATTGGTTTGTTCCTAAACCTTCTAATCCATCAGAATGGGTCCAAGTTCCAGATGAAGTTGTTATCGTTGGCCACGGTAATCCTAACGGTAATCATGTTGTTTGGTGGGTAGGTGATGCATATATTCGTTGCTTCGTTCCAGGAGCACTAATCTGATGGCCCAAATCCGTTGGGAAACCGCCGCCGGCCTACCCACACCCGGCTTACTCTTCTCGCAGATTTCCGAGAAACAAACCGAACTCCAAGAACTCTACGCTATGATGGGCCACGTCCAGAAATCCAACGGTAACGAACTCGTTGGCCAGGGATGGC
>CAZVYV010000871.1:0-1423 GCA_964630985.1 uncultured Occallatibacter sp. | reverse complement strand
CCTAGGCTCTGAGATAGAGGCATGGGTTGGACATGGGCTCTCAGACTTCTACTCTCCCTGCTCCCTCACGACAGAAGAAAACGCTGATCCGCCGCATGGCTCTCGACAACTCGCAGCGTCTGCGTCACACGGTCCAGCTGGCCTTCGTTCTGCTTAACGCCTGGCTGGGAATTCAGTTCTACCTCTGGGTTCGGTTTTTCGAGAACGGCGGCGTGGGCCTCGCGGTTCCGCGTCCGGCTGGTGCCGAAGGCTGGCTGCCCATAGCCGGCCTGATGAACCTCAAGTACTTCCTGCTGACTGGCCGCGTGGCCGCCATTCACCCCGCAGCCATGTTTCTCTTCATGGCGTTTGTGGCCATGAGCCTCATCGCGAAGAAATCGTTCTGTTCGTGGCTCTGTCCCGTTGGAACTTTTTCCGATGCGCTGGCCCGCATCGGCAAGAAGGTCTTCCGGCAAAATCCCCGCCTGCCGCGCTGGCTCGACATTCCGTTGCGCGGATTGAAATACCTGCTGCTCGGCTTCTTTGTCTCCATCATCGGCGCCATGTCAGCCGCCACGATCGGCGACTTCATGCACACGTCCTATGGCCTGATCGCCGACGTCAAGATGCTCAACTTCTTTCGCGAAATGGGCGAAACCGCGGCCATCGTCCTCGCGGCGCTCGTCCTTTTGTCGATCCTCGTGGAGAATTTCTGGTGCCGCTATCTCTGCCCCTACGGTGCGCTCATGGGCCTGGCCTCGCTGCTGAGCCCGCTCAAAATCCGGCGCGACCCCGCAGCATGCATCGACTGCGCCCGATGCGCGCACGCCTGCCCCGCGTCATTGCCCGTCGACAAATTGACAAGAATTAGCTCTGTTGAGTGCACCGCATGCATGGCGTGCATCGCTTCCTGTCCTGCCGAAGGAGCACTGCGCTTCTCACTCGCTCCCGCCCGCGGCGCAGCCTCGCACGAATCCGCCATCGAGTTTGTTCCGAATGGCAAAGCCACGCTACCGCGCTTTCGCCGTCCTGTGACGCCACTTAGCATGGCCGCGATCATCGCCTTGATCTTTCTCGGAACTGTCCTCGTCGCTCGCGCCACTGATCACTGGCAAACACACCTTCCCAACTCCGTTTATCAGGAACTGGTACCCAACGCCAACCTGGCCACCCACCCAGGCTATTGAACTAGCGAGTTCGGAATACGGCGTGCGGTGTCAGAATGTTGTTCCGATCGAGATCTTCAAGAATCCCTGTTTTTCATCGCTCCCAGCCGTTTCGCATATTCCGGGACGAGATTTCGACCTTTTGGCGGGGTCGTTCGTCTACCCAATGAGGGCTGGTGTCTTTCTCCGACGCCTGTGCTCAAACGTTGAGGAGCAAGAACTTATGCAATTTCGAGCGATGAAGCGCGGGACAGCAATCCTGGCAGCATCGGTACTTG
>CAZVYV010000870.1:0-1423 GCA_964630985.1 uncultured Occallatibacter sp. | reverse complement strand
GGCGGCGGCAATGGTTAATCACGGATGCCGGTCGCGCTTATCTTGAGCAAACACGCGTCGGGTCTTGCCAAACGCGGCGGAATGAGACTATTTAGAGGGGACATTGAGGAGAGAGACATGGGAACGAAGCTTGAGCCGGGAAAATTCGATTGCTACGCCAATGCGCTGCCAGACGAGCCGATGTTTATTTTGCTCGCCCGCGATCCGGATTTCTTCCGACTGGTGAGGAAATGGGCCAAACGCCGGATGAAGGCCATTCAATGCGGTGATCGCCCCGCATCTGACCGGCATAAGGTCGTCGAGGCTGACCAGTGCGCATTGGACGGTCAGGAATGGCGCCGCAAGAATAACGGAGTTTGGCGGAAACCCGAGAATACGGGGCTCGATCCTGCGACCATCGACAGATAATGACCAAATCCAGATAGGGCGAGGCCAGACATGAGCGACATTCTGACGAGTTGCCACCTGAAGGGCGTTGGCGGCATGGATGATTGGGGACGCCTGACGCGCGCCGAGATCATCGCAAAGACGCGAGATATGGCGCGACACGACAAAGAGCGGGCAGAAAAGATTCTGGCCGCTCGCGACGAAGATTTCGATTGCAGGATCATTCGCGGTCCACTTGTGCGAAGGCTTGTGGAGCGATTGTAGACCATGACCAAATCCAGATGGGTCGAGACTCGCCAGCAGCACGGCAAGCCATGCGCCTATTGCCGTCGCGAGATGGACGCGGACAGCGATCAGCTGCGGCCGACCAGGGATCACCACGTCCCCAAATCTCAGGGCGGCACCGAAACGGTCTGGGCCTGCTATGTCTGCAACGCCATCAAGTCCGATATGCCGCCGGCGGAATGGGATGCATACATGGCTGCGCATCCGGAATGGTGGAAGTCCTGGCGGCGCGCATGTCCCGACTATCGCCGCAAGTACCGCCGCAAGTTGATCGCGCCCTACCCCCTCAACCAGCCGCAACCGGATGCCGAATGAGATGAAGAGAACCGACAAAAGGAACGTCCTGCGGCGTATGGCGCGCGTGCGAGAGGTGGTCTCGGCATCGATCGCCGCGAATCGCGAGGGCGGGAAATATGCCCGAGGTCTCGCGTCCGAAGGATTTGACGGCGGCTACCTGCAGGCGCTGGACGATATCGAAGGGGCATTGCGGCATGGCTACCCATCCGATCACAGAGGCTATTGGAAAGCCGCGGAGGCCGCCGATCCGCTCAACCAGCCGCAACCGGATGTCGAATGAGCAAGATCGCCGCGCTATTCGTCGAAACCGATGGCTGCTATTACGGCCTGCCGAACGTCGATCCGTGGGACGAGCAGCGCGACGCGCGTTTCTACCGCGGCCCTCATTCCGTAATTTGCCACCCGCCGTGTCAGCGGTGGGGACGCTACTGGCACGGTTCACCGCGCAAGCCGC
>CAZVYV010000869.1:0-1424 GCA_964630985.1 uncultured Occallatibacter sp. | reverse complement strand
ACGCAATGCACGGCTGCTCGATCCATCCGTAGCTGAGAATCGCCACGAGCGGCAGGAAAACCGCCCCGATGCGCGGCCAGGGAATAAACAGAACGCCTTGTTGCCAGACGTAAAGACTGTAGGAAATCAAGCCCAGAAACTTGAGATGCTTCCACTCCAGGACCTTGCCAGCGATGCTGGAAGGGGCGAGGCTGGTACAGGCAATAAGTAGCGCCATGGTGAGCGATTCGCTCAGCGGAATCAGCCATTCGTAGCGATAGATGTGCCAAGCAAAAACAGGAAGAAGGATCCAGAAAAGCAGGGCACCATGCCGCGTGAACCATGCGCGAATGTCGGCTGACTGAAACAAGAGAGCGAAGATGCAGCCGACCAGAAGCGCGTCGAAGCGAACCTCGGAGTGTTGATCTTTGAAAACCTGGTTGTAGCTCGCCCAATGAAAGTATCTGAACAACGCGCAGGCGATGGTCGCGACCGTCGCAATCCAAAAGGCTTTCCTCCTGCCGGATAGCACCAAAATGGGCGGCCATACGAGATAGAATTGCTCCTCCAGCGACAAGGACCAAAAGTGGCCCGTGCGAAAGTTGTTGGCTGCTTCGACTGCCGGATAATAATTTCGGAAAAAGAAGAGGCAAGACCAGACATCGCGGCCGATTATGGCAGCGTGGGTGACCACCGCGACAATTCCCAGGGCGAGCAGATACGCCCAGGCGCAGGGCATCAGCCGAAAGAAGCGGCGCAGGTAGAACGATCTGAGGTTGATTTTCTCTTCGCCAAGCAGCCGGCTGGTAATCAGATATCCGCTCAGCACGAAGAACAGCGTAACCCCATGCTGTCCGAGGTCCATCCATCGATAGCCATGATAAAGATGGCCGAGCAGGGAGATTTGAAGATGGGTCACGAGGACCAGCGTGATGGCGATACCGCGCCAGCCATCGAGAGTCGGGATGCGATCCATTTTTCTGTTCCATGGTACTAGCTCGCCACCGGCCGGACTGTTTCCGTGTCATGCTGTCTGCCTGCCGAATTGCGAATCGGGAGTGAATTCCGGGTTAAGGCTAGAAGACGTGCCCCCGGCGAGAAAAACCGGTTACAGAATGAGTGCTGGATCAGGTATATTGGAGCGGTTCAAGAACCCCCCTGGTCAAAGCTCGCAATCACAACGCCCGATGAAAAGGAAGTGACTATGTCCGATTCCACAAACAGTCAGGTCCCTCAGCCCGGTTCGTTTCAACCCGTGCCAACGCCGGTCGGAGCGCCTCCGCCCAAGCAAGGTTCCAGCGCCGTCAAGATCATCCTCATCGTTGTCGGGGTCATTTTTTTCCTTGGCCTGGTCGTCGCCGGCATCGTTGGCTATGGAATTTATCGTGTCGCCCACTCCATCCACAAGGATGCCAACGGCGAAATCACCATCAATACGCCCAAGG
>CAZVYV010000868.1:0-1427 GCA_964630985.1 uncultured Occallatibacter sp. | reverse complement strand
GGCACGCTCACGAACTCGACGCTGCTCGGACCGCAGGAAAGCGGCGTATCGCTGAATGGCGGTTCGCTGCTCACGAACACAAATGCGGGCGTCATCACGATAGCTGTTGGCCAGCCTTATTCGTCGGTGAACATCGCTTGCGTGCAGGGTACGAGCATCAGCGGGTATACCGTGACGATCAACGGTTCTTCCGTTGGAACTGCCTGCGGATCTGGCAGCGGTACAGCAGCGGCGACGATCCAAAACTTTGCCAATCCGGTGGCATTCGCCAGCCAGCCGACGACCGGAAGCACGCTGACGCTGACGGCGCTGGGCGCCACGAACTATCTATATGCTTATGAGGGCGTGCTGTTCTGCGGCGCATCCAACGTCGCTTGCACCGCAGGTTTCGCCATAGATAATCTTGGCGTCGGCGGCGCGTCATCGCCGTGGTTTGCTTCTGGCACCAAGACCGGCACGACTGATGGCGGGATGGTATGGATCAAGCTGTTCGCTGGCCAGCTCGGGCTATGTGTGCTGGAAAATGGCGAGAACGACGCCAATGCATCGTCAGGCGTGACCTCCGCGCAGCAAAATGCGCAGAACCAGATCGTGGCCAACGACTGCATCGCGCGGAACGCATCGGTGCTCTGGTTTGTCCCGCCTCCCTATAACAGTGGGGGTGCGCCAGCGACCTATGCGGCGCTTCAGCAGGGCTCCCTGACCTATTGCCAAAATCAAGGTTGGGCGTGCCTCAACATGGGCGATTTGTTCTTGGGAGATCAGAGCGGCAACCTTTCGAGCGCATTCCCGTTTACGGCACAGGATACAGGCGCTGGATTGACGCCGCCGTGGGGCATAGCGCAGGGGATGATCACGAACAGCGACACCCAACACTTGACCGACTGCGGCGAAGTGTGGGTCACGCAGCAGTTTATTTCCGCCGTTTTTCCGAGTTGGCCAACGTTCCCCGTCACGCAGGCATGCGGCCAAAATCCGGCCAAATCGTCGATATCCACGGCCTACACCAACGCGACCGCGGGCTTTACGATTGTGCAGGGCGCGACCGCGAACACAGGTCAGTTGGAGTTCGTCGCGCCAGTCGGCCAGTCGTTTAATTCGACCTGCACCGGATATATGACGGTGGGCACCACCGGCATCGTGAGTTTCGAATTGGTCGGATCGGCGGCAATCTCAAGCGTCATAAGTGTCCTGAGCTATCAAACGGCATCGGCCAGCGCCACGTCAAACACGGCACCGGCCACGGCGCTATCTTCCGCCATGGCAACAGCGTCCATCACGGCGGCGAGCAACCTGCAATGGACATTGAGCATCAATGGCGTCAACGGCGCCTCGGCAAACTCGTTCGCCGTCGAGGCGCACGAAGCTTCTGGAACGCTGACGATCCCCGCCGGCGCGACGTGCATTACCCAGATGAACGGACCGCA
>CAZVYV010000867.1:0-1431 GCA_964630985.1 uncultured Occallatibacter sp. | reverse complement strand
AAAATTAAAGTCCGGCTTAGTAACCTCGCCGGTTTGTTATTTACGACTGCGCAGCTCCTTCGAACTTCTCGGCGGTGGCCGTGATCTTCTGCTCAACCAACGTGGCCAGCTTAGCCAGGCCGTTGGCCGACAGCTTGTCGAGCAACGGCATGAGTTTCGCGACGGCCCGGGCATCGTCCCATTGCGCCTTGGCTTCGATCTCAATATCAGTCAGCGTGCGAGCCTGACGCGGCTTGCGGGTTGTGGTTGTGGTTTCGCTGGATTCAGCGGTTGTGTTTTTCTTTGACATACTGTTTCAATGCGGATGACTTTGACCGGTCATTCCAACGGGGTTAAATTATTCTTTCCGAATTCCATCCGGTTATGGGATGAAGTGTCCTTAGTAATGATCGTTTGTTCATACAATTTCAATCATGTTTCGATTGGTACGTCGCCAGCTTGTCCAATTCATTTTCCAGCCTGGTTACATTCGCCAGAGCCTCGGTCAATCGCTGACGTATTTGCTGCACGCACGGCAATTGTTCGCCAGGCAAAAACTCAATTCCATTCTCGATTTTCAGCCGAGCAGATTCAAACAGGTCGTGAATCAAATTATTCGCGACACCTGTATTGACTCGCAACGCGATCAGGTTTTGCGTGTTAGTCATTGCTGCTGCTTGTTTATCAGTTTCCATTTGCGATAGTATTCTTTTCGTCCAAAAACAAGCACACTAAGGCCGGTCTTGCTTTTGCGACCGCGATTTTTATATGGCTGGCCATGCGCGTTCAATCCCATTCGGCGGCGGCGAGAATATAGTTTCAACATTGCAATGCGGCTGGCTTCACGCTCTTTATTTTTGGTGTCAGACGTAAGTATCTCGTCTTCGTAACCGCAGATACTATTCCGCACTTGATCTATTGTGTCCCACATAAATCAAATAGCAACTAGTTCGCCTTGTTCTGCTCGCTTTTGCAGCGCGGCCTTAATGTTTTTCACAGCCTGCGCGAAATATGTCGGCTTAAGTTCAGCGCCAATGCCTTTTCGTCCTTTCAGCACAGCGGCGTAAACCTCGCTGCCGACGCCAGCGCAGGGAGTCCAAACCACTTCACCAGGATTTGACCGGAGAATAATTGCGCGCTCGATAACATCTAATTGCAGAGGATGCGGATGACGCTCGTCATTTGGATCTCGCGCCTCGTCATACGGTACCACGTTATCAATTCGTATGTCATCCCAAAAGGATGAAGCATATTGACGCCAGATCCAATGACTGTATCGGTTTTCAGTTTGCTTGCCTGTGTGGCCGCGCCACGGAAGTAAATCGTGCGGGATTTGTCGTTCACCGGCGTATTCCAATAATCCAACCGGGTGAGCGACCGGAACTTTATTTTCACCTTTGCGCCAGAAAAGCAGAAGCCGATCACAACTGGCTACGTCCACCAGAATAGAGT
>CAZVYV010000866.1:0-1431 GCA_964630985.1 uncultured Occallatibacter sp. | reverse complement strand
CAATGCGATACAGCCTGTTAGTTCTTGGGATGGCGATTGCGATGTCAGGATGCGGGAAGGGAGCAATATGATCCAAGTTAAGACGATTCAGAGCAGCGATGAGAATGTATCTAAGTACGTTTTCGAGTGGCCCGATGCTGTGGCTGAGGCCGTGCTTTATAAGTACCCCACCTACGAGGAGCGCACAGTAATTTGCTGCTCCACGCAGTCTGGGTGTCCCATTGGTTGCCGATTCTGCGGTTCGGGAGATTACTTTGTGCGGAGCCTGAGTACCGAAGAGATAGTTTCGCAGCCCATGCGACTGCTACACGATACCGGGGTTGTCTCTGATCGCATTAAGCGCCTGCAAATTATGTTCATGTCGATGGGGGAGCCGCTACTAAATTTGAAGGCCCTGATCCCCGCCATTGAGCAGTTGCACGTTCTGTATCCGCAGGCCGCGTTGCTGATTTCTACATCTGCGCCGACGATTGATTACGAGCCTGTGCGCGAACTGTCCATGCGCGTCCCAACCGTGGGACTGCAATTCAGTGTTCATGAATCCACTGACCATGCACGCGATAAACTAATTCCGTTTCGGCACAAGTTGAGTCTGAGTGAGATCGCCGTAGAAGGTCAACTATGGTACGAATGCACGGCGCGGAAACCGTTCTTCAACTACTGCGCCCATGACGGCAATGTGTCAGACTTCGACGCGGAGAACATTCTAAACCTGTTTGACCCCCGAGTGTTCAATGCCACGATCAGCGTCATTTGCGAACGGGATGAGCACGTGGCGGCGGCTAATAAGCGACAGGAAGCTCTTGCGTGCGACTTTTCCGCAAAGCTCATCCAGCGAGGATACAACGTGCGCGTATTCAACCCAGCAGGACAGGATGACATCGGCGGGGGCTGTGGACAACTGTGGTTCGTGCAGGACTGGATGACGGCACATCCCGAGTTGGCCCATGCAAGCGTCGGGCGTGGCCTTGTAAAAATTCATACACCGAGTTAAAGAGAGGGGAGAACTGACATGGCAATCGGACCAGAGGACCGCAAGTGGATCGACGCGCTGAGGCATTTCATGGGCGACGGCTCAGCGAAGCAGAACGTGCCCTACTACCAAAACGAGACTGGCGTGGATGCCTTCAAGACCTTGGAGCTGGCATTCGGGCTGTACAACATTAAGCCGGTGACGAAGCCGGAGTAAGGGGAGATAGCCAAATGGAACCTGATCAAATTAGGGCCGTCAGCTGCGACGACGTTGAACTTGGCAAGAATCCTGGCGGCACAGGCGCAGAAGAGACGTTTCGCAACCTGATGCTGCAAGAAATCGCAGCCCAACTATCCGAGATTACAGGATTTCTGCAACGCATCGCGTTTGCGGTCGAGCACAAGTAACCTTGGTTGATGTCTGAGAACACGCGGCAAAGGAGAAAGCGATGGCAGAGC
>CAZVYV010000865.1:0-1432 GCA_964630985.1 uncultured Occallatibacter sp. | reverse complement strand
GGTGAAAATGCCGCGGATCTACCTTTTGAAGAAATGCCTCATGTGATTGGTGGTCGCTATGGGCTCTCGTCGAAGGAGTTCACGCCGGCGATGGTCAAAGGCGTCTTCGAAGAGCTGGCCAGGCTTTCGCCCAAGAACCATTTCACGATCGGCATTAATGACGACGTGAGCCACTCCAGCCTGGCGTACGATCCGGAGTTCTCGACGGAAGATCCGAAGACGGTGCGCGCGCTGTTTTACGGGCTCGGGTCCGACGGGACGGTGGGCGCAAACAAAAATTCGATCAAGATCATCGGCAGCGAGACGCCGAACTACGCACAGGGCTACTTTGTTTACGACTCCAAGAAGTCAGGCTCAATGACGACTTCGCACCTGCGGTTCGGGCCGAACCCGATCCGCTCAACGTATCTGATTACGCGCGCCAGTTTCGTAGCGTGCCACAACTTCAGCTTCCTGGAAAAGATGGATGTGCTCGAAGCGGCCATGCCGGGAGCGGTTTTTCTGCTCAACTCGCCTTATTCGGCGGCCGAGGTGTGGGACAATCTGCCGCGCAGCATGCAGGAAGAGATGCTGCACAAGAAGATCGAGTTTTATGTGATCGACGGCTACAAGGTGGCGCGGGAAGCCGGCATGGGCTCGCGGATCAACACAATCATGCAGACGTGCTTTTTCGCGATCAGCGGAGTGCTCGAGCGCGAGGAGGCGATCAACCAGATCAAGAAGTCGATTAAGAAGACCTATGGCAAGCGCGGCGAGGCTGTGGTGCAGAAAAACTTTGCCGCCGTCGACCATGCGCTGGCTCATCTTGAAAAAGTCGAGATACCTGCTGCTGCGTCTTCCGGCTTCGATTTAACTGGAGTTATCTCAGCTAAGGCGCCGAAGTTTGTTCACGACGTGCTGGGACAGATTGCCGCGGGAAAGGGCGACATGCTTCCGGTGAGCGCGTTCCCAGCGGGCGGCGCATTCCCGACAGGGACGGCACAGTGGGAGAAGCGCAACATCGCGCAATTCATTCCGGTGTGGGACAAGGACCTGTGCATCCAGTGCGGCAAATGCGTGATGGTATGCCCGCACGCAGTGATTCGCGCCAAGATCTACAACTCCGAGCTCGGCGACAAGTCTCCGGCGACATTCAAATGGTCCAAGCCGAAGTGGCGCGGCATGGAAGTGGAACGGTACACATTGCAGGTAGCTCCGGAAGACTGCACCGGATGCGCCGTGTGCGTGGAAGTTTGTCCGGTGAAGAATAAGAGCGACGCCAGCAAAAAGGCGATCAACATGGCGCCGCAAGCGCCGCTGCGCGAGCCAGAGCGCGAGAACTGGGATTTCTTCCTTTCGCTGCCCGAAGTCGACCGTGCGAAATTATCGCATTCGCAGGTCAAGGATATTCAACTGCTGCAGCCGCTCTTTGAGTTTTCAGGCGCCTGCTCGG
>CAZVYV010000864.1:0-1438 GCA_964630985.1 uncultured Occallatibacter sp. | reverse complement strand
ATCAGCTATCGGTAATTGGCCATTGGCGGCAATTCCGTTTCCTGCGCTTCCCGCCGTTGCCTGACTTCGGCACGGCATGCCGTATCCATCAGACCGGCTGCGAAAATGCAATCTCGGTCACAGCGGCAAATAGCAGGACAACACCGTAAAATAAAGCTGGCACCCGAATTTCATTTTCATGGACGGGGTTTATGGTTATTATTTTCTGTGCAAATAACAGGATAAAAACTCATGGCCAAACTATTTCTTGGACTCGATTCCAGCACGCAAAGCTTGAGCGCGGTGGTCATTGACCCCGGCGCGCGCCAGGTGATTTATGAAAAATCGCTGAACTTCGACCAGGCGTTGCCGCATTACAAAACCCGGAACGGCGTGCTGCCCAACCGCGATCCGCTGGTCAAACACAGCCCGTCGCTGATGTGGGCGGAGGCGCTGGATTTGCTTTTCGCCGCGATGAAAAAGGACGGCGTGCCGCTGGGCGAAATTCTGGCCGTCAGCGGCTGCGGCCAGCAGCACGGCTCGGTTTATCTGAACGACCGCGCCGCCGACGCGCTGGCAAATCTGGATCCGCAGAAATCCCTCGTGGAAAATTTACACGGCGTTTTCGCGCGCAAGACCTCGCCCATCTGGATGGATTCTTCGACCGCCGCCGAATGCGCCGAAATCCGCAAAAAACTTGGCGGCATCAAATACACCGCCTCGCGCACCGGCTCGGATGCCTTTGAGCGGTTCACCGGCCCGCAAATCCGCAAGTTTTGCAAGACCGAGCCGAAGGCCTACGCCAGGACCACCGGCATCGCGCTCGTCAGTTCGTTCATGGCATCGCTGCTGGCCGGGAAAATTGCGCCGATTGATTTCGGTGACGGCGCGGGCATGAACATGATGGACATCCGCCACAAGATTTGGGATACGGACGCGCTCAAGGCGAACGCGCCCAACTTGAAAGACAAATTGCCGCCGCTCGCTGCATCCGGCCAGGTCATTGGGCCGGTGAGCGCGTATTTCGTCAATAAATACGGGTTGAATCCCAAAGCGCTCGCCACTGTCTGGACCGGCGATAATCCCGCGAGCGTCATCGGCCTCGGCCTCATCAAGCCCGGACAGACCGCCATCAGTCTCGGCACGAGCGACACGTTTTTCGGCACGATGCAGAAATGCCTGACCGATGAAAACGGCGAGGGCCACGTCTTCGGTTCGCCCGCCGGCGATTACATGACGCTGATTTGTTTCAAGAACGGCTCGCTCGCCCGCGAAAAAATCCGCGAACTTTATGGGATCAAAGATTGGAAGGAATTTGGAAAACTGGTCGCCTCGACTCAACCCGGCGGCAACGGCGGAATTTTGCTGCCGTGGTTTGAAGCGGAAATTGTCCCGCGCGTCAATCAACCGGGAATTCATCGTTTTGATCTCGACGAAAAGGATGTTGCCGGAAATTGCC
>CAZVYV010000863.1:0-1440 GCA_964630985.1 uncultured Occallatibacter sp. | reverse complement strand
AACCAGACGGCGACCGCGAACACCACGATCACCATTCTGGCTCCGCCTCCGCCGCCCCCGGCACCGAAGGCGCAGGCACTGTGCTCGATCAGCTTTGCCGGCGATCCGAGACGGCCAACACGCGTGGACAACGAAGCCAAGGCTTGCCTGGACCAGGTTGCGTTGGATCTGAAGCAGCAGTCTGACGCCAGCGCAGTGGTGGTGGGAGAAGCATCGGCAGACGAAGCCGCGAAGACCGCGAAACAGGAGAAGTACGGAGCCACGCATCGGCACTTCAAGGTTGAGGACTTCGCCGCGCAGCGCGCCGTGAACGCCAAGGACTACCTGGTGACGGAGCAAGGAATCGATGCTTCGCGCATCAGTGTGGCCACGGGCACAACCACAGGACAGACGGCAGAGGACTACCTGGTACCGGCGGGAGCGACGTTTGCTACCGATGTGCCGGGGACGACGCCAGTGGTCGAGACGTCAGTGAAGCCGGAAACGCGCAAGCCGCTGTCAGGGCATCACGCGAAAAAGGCGGCGCAGTAGGCCGAGCGGCCTGCGCTTCGTAGCAAGAATCCGCGAGCTCTTCCTTCTACAGGCAGGGCTCGCACAACCTCAAACGAGTTCTGTTGCACGACATTAGAGGCTGACCGGTGAAACAACCGGTCAGCCTCTTCGCTTTTGGGGCGTGGAATTGTCTATTCTGGAAAGAGATGAGTGGGGAGCTTCAAGTCTGAATGAGCCGTTTGCAGTGTGTTCGAAATGATGGCCGCTTTGGGGTTCCGGCCCAAATTTTTCTTCTGATTGCCTTGATGTTCGGAGCGGTCTGCCTGCGGGCAGAAGACGCGTGGACTGTCGTGGGTCCGGCGGGTGGCGATGCGCGGGCACTTGCGCCGTTCCCCGGGCAGCCAAAGCATCTGTTGCTGGGCACCACGAATAGCTGGCTCTACGAAACAGTGGACGGAGGCGCAAGCTGGCATCGCCTGGCAAAGCTGGGCACGGACGACGGATTCGTGCTCGACAGCATTGTGGTCGATTCCGCCAACCCGGCGACGATTTATGTGGGCACGTGGAACAACTCCACCGACGGCGGATTGTGGATCAGCCACGATGGGGGCCAGAGTTGGAGCGAGCCGGCGCAATTGAAAGGGCAGCCAGTGCATGCACTGGCGCAGGCGCCTTCCGATCCGCGCACTCTCTATGCCGGAACTCTGGAAGGAGTCTTCCGCTCGAGAGACGGCGGAACGACATGGGAAGAGATCAGCCCGCCGGGCAGCCACGAGATTCATGAGATTGAATCGCTGGCAGTCGATCCCGGCGATCCGGACACGGTGTACGCCGGGACCTGGCACCTGCCATGGAAGACGGAGGATGGCGGCAAGTCGTGGCACAACATCAAGCAGGGACTGATTGTGGACTCGGATGTATTTTCGATCATCGTCGACCCGGAGCACC
>CAZVYV010000862.1:0-1440 GCA_964630985.1 uncultured Occallatibacter sp. | reverse complement strand
ACATCTCCAATTACTAACACTATTGTAAGTGTGCCTGCCTCCGCCCTGCCCGCGAGCGTGGTGACGAATGTAACTATTGAACAGTTCGGCGGCATAGGTGATGGAAAAGTGGCTTACGATTTCAGTTTGACCAATGGCAGTACTACGGTTTATTCAGCATCCGCAGGCTTCACTACCAACGACATTGGAAAATGGGTTTGCGTGTACTATAACCAGTCGGATACCAATTGGATTAATACACTAATAACAAGCTACTTGTCTCCAACTCAAGTCGTTGTTAGCAATGCGCCAACCGTGACCGTGACCAGCATGGAAGGCCGTTGGGGGCATGACAATTCTGGTGCCATCATGTCTGGTACAGATTTTTTCATCACCAACAATGTTTCCGGCACATTGACTTTTGGAAACGCCACTTATTTTATTGACTCAGGCAACTGGGTTTACTGTGGTACAAATACGATAGGCCTGTATAATCAGGGCATTTGGGCGGCTTGTCCAATCGGATATTCCAGCAGGCTTTTGTATCACAACTACGGGGCAGCGTTGACCAATTCACCAGTGACCATTACACTGCAAGGCTGCGCTCCTGCGGTCGAATCACCCACTGGCTACCATGCTTATTCCCGACGCGCAACACCGGGACAAGGCACTGTTCTGTTTTGCCCGATGGTGGGTGTTCACAATGGCAATGATTACATGTTCTCAATGTCTTGCACTAATCAGCTATTCTGGCTCGACAATACGGTTTGGAAAAATCTTCACCTGGTTCGTCCCGGTTGGGCAAATATCGGCGTGATTGACAACTCTTTCGGGGGCACCATCAACGTGGATGGGTGTTCCATAGCACCAGATTGGTACTCATGCGCTGCATGGATCAACACAGCTGGCACTACCAATGCTTCAACCAACACTTATTGCGTCCGGCTCGCCGATGGTTCCAATAACGGGAACCAGTGTGTACAAAACTCAGAGATATTTGGTGGATACATTGGAGTGTACTTGTCGGACCAAGCGTATCTTCATAACGACCGGATTGTTTACCTATCTGGCTCAGGCATCGCCATTGACTCAGGCAACAATGATATGATGGACGGTGTTACTTTCGATGTTAACCAGACAAACATCTGGCTTGGAATGAATGAATCTTATTCAGGAATTATTGGATCTTGCACGTTCGTTACAGATGATCCCAACCCACTGCATTGTAGCTTGTTTGAGGCGAGTGGCAGTGAGAATGGTTGTGCGTTGACTATATTCATGCCGTGGTCACAACTTTTCAATTTCTCTACGGAAAAAGGTCCGTTTCAGAACATCATACCACCACTTAACATTCAATTAATCGGCACTGGCTCAATGAGTGAAACATTGTCCAGCAATTATTACGGAGCAACATTCTCACAAACCCACTTTCCAAATGGGGTACAAGTTCCAGCCTTAAAT
>CAZVYV010000861.1:0-1446 GCA_964630985.1 uncultured Occallatibacter sp. | reverse complement strand
GGCGGCTCGATTATATTGATTGCAGGAGATCTCTCCAGGGAAAGCGCTGAGTGGACGAAAAGTTCCGTCGGTATTCCCCTTCTCGAAAGCGCTGAGAAATGCATGTGACCGAAAAGCCTGCTCGAACGCGCCGCGCCGTGGCATCAAGCGAAACTGCGCGCGAAATCAACCGGGACATCGTTCTAAACGCCATCCACCTGCACCAGCCGGTGAGCCGGGCTGATCTGGCGCGATTGACAGGCCTGCAACCCAGCACGGTTTCAGTCATCATCGGCCAGCTTATCGACGAGGAGTGGGTGGTGCCGGGCAGCCTGGGGCGGCTGCCGCGAGGCCGCAGGCCCACTTATGTGACGCTGAATGACCGGCACGTTACGCTAGCCATCGATCTGCGCCCGGGGAAAGCCAATCTTGCAGTCGTGGACATCAATGGCAAGATCCTGGGCCGGGAGGCAGTCGACTTCGAAATCAAGGCCGGTTCAACACCTGAAGAAGCGAGGACGGCCATCGCGCATATCGCGAGAGCGGCGCGAGCGCTGCGCGCGACCTACGGCGACCGAATGTTCCAGGGGCTTGGCGTGAGCGTTTCAGGGCGCGTGGACCAGAGGACGCACCGCCTGCTCTTTTCACCAAACGCTCCGTGGGGCCAGATCGACCTCTATGCGGAACTGCAGAGGGTTCTGGACACCCCAATCGAAATGGAGAATGCCGCCAACGCCTGCCTGGTCGCAGAACGCTGGTTCGGCAACTTCGGCGATGCGTCAAACATGATTGCGATATCGGTTTCGGAGGGCATTGGCGCGGGAATGCTGGTGGACGGACGTGTGGTACGCGGCAAGGATGACATGGCGGGCGAGTTTGGCCACATGCCGCTTGAAGAAACCGGTCCAGTTTGCGGGTGCGGCAGCGTGGGGTGTTGGGAAACATTTGCTTCGAACCGCGCCGGGTTGCGGTACTACCGCGAGCTGGCGCCGGAAAGCACACTCACTTCGTTTCAGGAATTGCTCGAGCTGGCATTGCAGGGCGACATCCGCGCGTTGCGCTCCATCGACAAAATGATGACCTATCTGGCGCGCGGGATGGCGATGCTGGCGGCTGGGCTGGCGCCGGAAGTCATAATCATCGTGGGCGATTGCACCGCGCTGTGGCCGCGTATCTGCCCTTTGCTCGAGAGCCAGTTGATTGCAAAATCGTTTACGCCGCATACTCCGCGCGTGGTAGCGGCCATGGACGGCGATGCAGCGCGGTTGCGCGGGGCCGCTGCGCTGGTCCTGCACAAGGTTCTCTTCCGGCAAATGGACTTTGCGTCGCGCCACGAGAGCGAGCGGGCCAGTTCCAGGCACGTTCCCGTACACGCATAAAAGCCTCATTGGCCCGTGCTACGCTGGCCGGGGCCATGCGGGAGACTGACTATCCATGAGAGTGGGATTCATCGGCGCCAGCGGCATC
>CAZVYV010000860.1:0-1447 GCA_964630985.1 uncultured Occallatibacter sp. | reverse complement strand
TCTGCTCTCAAGGTGAAGGTCATCTCTTCGATCCAATCATGTTCATCCTCTTTCGTCAAGATCTTTACTTAATCCTGGGGACTCCCCACCCGGTCCCCCTAAAGGGGGGGGGGGACACGGTGGTTTGGCGTTTTTCCGGTCCCGCCCGGTCCTCGGAGCGGTCCCACCAGGTCAGAGGCTTTCTGAATCTTCGGTCCCAACGCTCAGTCCCCATAATCCAAAACTAGGCGGTCCCCAGATTTTGGGGACCGCTTTTTAAGCCTTTTCCCAGGATCACCGGACGCTGCCTCCTGGACCGAATCGCGGCGCTCAAGATGTCGTTTCTGACCTGGAACCCACTTGCGTCAGAGCCGGATTCCTGGGCTGTGGCGATCTCAGCTTTCAGGCGGGCGCGCACCTTGACCCTGCTGTCAGTGACAGGCACTTCGAGCTCGTCGAGCATCTGAGCGGTGGCGAGAGTCCCCGCCGGCCAGCCTCCTGCCACCCGCCAGTAACGGATCGGGACGGCCCGGTCGAAGCCCTCTGCTTCTAGGACGAGATCGTTTCGGAGGAATGCCCCACCTCTTGCATGAGTCACCTCGAGGCGCACACCCTTGTCGGTGCGATGGACCGCCACGACCCCGTCGGCCTTATCGGTCTTGATGGACGATCCCCGGCTCCCTCGGGTCTTGTCCTTCCCGAGGTTGTCAGCCGAGATGATCGCCAGCCCTCTGATCTTCAAGGGCCGGATCGTGTGCTTCATGAGAGGCAGCCAGGTCTCAGACGAGTTCTCAGAGCTCTCGGCGGTGATGAAGCTGTTGAGCCCGTCGAAGACCACCACGTCGATCCCGAGGCTGTCTACGGCCTCTAGGAGCCTCTCAGCGCCGCCTCGGGTGTCTAGGCGCAACTGATCCTCGGTGGCGTAGAACGAGGTGAGCTCCAGGGGATCGTGACCGAAGTCACGTATCAGCTCTTCTAAGTCCAGCCGGCCCATCTCGCCGTCGCACCAGAGCACCTTCAGTGCCTGCTGAGCGGTCTGGTCCCAGGGATCTCGGCCCTCCGAGAGCTCTATGGCCATCCACGCCAGTAGCGAGCTCTTCCCGTTCTTGGCAGCGGCGATGAACTGGGTCCATCGAGACCGCATTATCAAGCCTTCGACCAGGTCGTCGTCGGGATTCTGGACCTGGGCCCAGTCGATCAGCTTGAGATGGTCGTCGTCATCCTCATAGGCCACATGCCCGTTGGTGTACGGCAGATCGGTGACAGGTTGAGCGTTGAAGACCGCCAGGGTGTCAGCGTCGGCCTGGGCCTTGATCCTGTCGACCTCAGCCTGGTACATCCCGTAGTCCTCATGGGGGTTCTCGAAGCGCCAGACAGACTCCCACCTGGAGCGGTAGTCGAGCTGTGCCCAGTGAGTCTCGGGGTTGCCCAGGCCGAGGTCGGCCACCAGGCGTGAGACAGTCTCACG
>CAZVYV010000859.1:0-1448 GCA_964630985.1 uncultured Occallatibacter sp. | reverse complement strand
GAATTCCAAAAGCGAGTTTATCAGGCGGGAGGGCGCGTCAGTCCATCAACATCGCGGCAAGCAGGGCGGTGCGCGGAGCGAGATGCTCGACCAGAACGGACTCGTGGCGCGCATGCGCGCCTTCGCCGACGGCGCCCATGCCGTCGAGCGTAGGGATTCCAAGAGCCGCTGTGAAGTTGCCGTCGGAGCCGCCGCCGGTGGACGCCTCATCGAGAGCGAAGCCCAAATCGCGGGCCAGCACCTGGGCCTGGCGAAAGAGGCGAACCGTGCCGCGGCTGCGCTCCATAGGCGGGCGGTTGATGCCGCCAGTGACGGTGAGCGAACAACGCGGGTCGTGCGCTTGGAGGGCGGCGAATTTGCGCTCGATGCGCGGGCCGTCGGCGCGGCGCACGATGCGAGCCTCAACTTCGGCCCAGGCATGGGCAGGAATGACATTCGACTTTGTGCCGCCGGCCGCGACGCCAACGCTGACGGTGAGGCCGCGCTTGAGGTCCGTCCAGGAGCTAACTTTTTCGACGACGCGGGCAAGTTCGCGGATGGCATTTGCGCCTTTTTCAAAGTCGACGCCGGCGTGGGCAGCAATGCCTGCGACGTCAATGCGCCAATTGCCAATTCCCTTGCGGGCCGTTTTGTAGGCGAGGCCTTGCGCCGGCTCGAGGACGTAGACGGCGGAAGACTTCTTTGCCAGCGCTTCGACGATGGGGCGCCCGGCTGTGCTGCCGATCTCTTCGTCGCCGGTGAGAAGGAGCACGATTTCGCGCTGGAGGAGGCCGGCTTCAGTGAGCAGCTCAAGGGCGGTGAACGCCATGGCGACGCCAGCTTTCATGTCGAGGGTTCCGGGGCCCCAGAGGCGACTGCTGCTTATGCGGCAGGGCATGGTTTGGAGGGTGCCGAGAGGCCAAACCGTGTCGAGATGACCGAGGAGCAGGATGGGCTTTTCGCGCGCACTGCGCGGACCGAAGCGAGCCTCGAGGGCATTGCCGAGTGTAGGGTTGCGACGGATTTTGACGCGGCCGCCGAGGGCTCGCGCGTGGGCGGCGGCAAGGGCGAGGCAGGCATCGACGGCTGCTTTCGAGTCGGAGGGGGATTCGGAGGAGACCAACTGGCGCGTGAAGGCGATCAGGCTCGGCTGCTTGCGGCGGGCACCCGCAAGCAGGGCTCGCATTGGAATCTTTGAGTTGGCTGACAGCGACATGGGCGAATCTTCCGGGCTCGAATTGCAGAGACGCTTTGATTCTACGACACTTAAGAGGATTTGACGCAGGAGTTATTGAGGAGGTTCCAGAGGACAGATTGGCCCATGGTGTGGCAAAAATGCCACACAACCCGATTTGGGCACGCCGTCTATTCTAAAGACGGTAAAGGCTTTCAGGGCAGAGAGGCAGATTGGGTCAACCAGCACACCAGGAACAGACGATTGCAGCGCCGCTCGAATTCGCGGGCGTGGG
>CAZVYV010000858.1:0-1450 GCA_964630985.1 uncultured Occallatibacter sp. | reverse complement strand
TCCCGCATGATGCGCAGATAGGGCAGAAATTCCGGATGCTTGCGCACCTTCGCGCCAACACTGCTCTTCTCAAACAGCGCACCCGTCGGGCACACCTGCACGCACTTCCCGCAGCTGGTGCACGTCTCCGAATCGCCCCACGGCTGCTTCAGATCGGTGATCACCAGGGACTGCGCGCCGCGGCCCATCACACCCCAGGTGTTCGCGCCTTCGATCTCCGAGCACACGCGCACGCACCGCGTGCACAAGACGCATCGATTGTGGTCGACCGTGAATCGCGGATGCGAAGCATCCACCGGCAGCTGCGGGTATTGGTAAGGAATCTCGACGTGCGTCATGCCCAGCTTCAGCGCAAGGCTCTGCAGTCCGCAGTTTCCGTTCGCCACGCAGACCGAGCAAACATGATTCCGTTCCGCGAAGTACAGCTCGAGAATCATCGTCCGATAGCGGTCGATCTTGGGGGAGTGCGTCGTGACTTCCATCCCCTCCGCGACCTGCGTCACACACGCCGGCAACAACCGCCGGGCGCCCTTCACCTCCACAAGGCACAGCCGGCACGCGCCCACTTCCGATAGCCCTTCCAGGTGACACAACGTGGGAATCCTGACGTTGTGTTCGCGCGCCGCGTCAAGAATCGTCTGGTCAGAGCGAGCGCTGATCTCCTCGCCGTCGATGGTCAGGGTCCGAACATTCGGTTCAGCGCTCATGCGTGCACCTCACTGTGAGAAACGTCCACCGCGGACGGGGTGAACTCGCACACCCCCGCCGGACATCGCTTCTCGTCTATATGCGCCAGGTATTCGTGCTTGAAATACCGCAGCGTGCTCAGCACCGGATTCGGCGCTGTTTGGCCCAGGCCGCACAGGCTGGTCGCCCCCACCACCTCACAAAGCTCCGTCAGCCGCTCCAGGTCGCGATGCGTCGCCTCGCCTTTTGTGATCTTTGTCAGCAGCTCATACATCTGCACCGTCCCCGCTCGGCACGGAACGCACTTGCCGCACGACTCCGTCATGCAGAACTCCATAAAGAAGCGGGCGACAGAGACCATGCACGACGTATCGTCCATCACGATCATGCCGCCCGAACCCATCATCGAACCGGCGCTGATTAAAGCGTCGTAGCTGATGGACAAATCAAGGTGCTCCTCGGGCAAACAACCGCCCGAGGGTCCGCCAGTTTGGACCGCCTTGAATTTCCTTCCGTCCGGAACCCCGCCGCCGATGCCGAAGATGATCTGCCGCAGTGTCATCCCCATCGGTACTTCCACCAGTCCCGTCCGCTGGATTTTTCCCGTGAGCGCGAAGACCTTCGTGCCCTTGCTGCGCGCCGTGCCCATCGAGGCGAACCACTCGCCGCCGTGGCGAATAATCGGCGCCACGTTGGCAAAGGTCTCGACATTGTTGATCAGCGTTGGATCGCCCCACAGCCCCGACACAGCCGGATACGGCGG
>CAZVYV010000857.1:0-1450 GCA_964630985.1 uncultured Occallatibacter sp. | reverse complement strand
TCCGTTAGACAGGGCGTATGGCAATCCCGCGCCCGCGCCTCGTGGGCGTTGAAACATACAGGGGCTTTGCCATGATCAATCACCCGAATCGGAAGAAACGTCCTGTCGCGTCGGCAACCGTGACGAAGCGTCGGCCCAGGCGTGTCCACGATCAGCACGAGCACGACTACAGTGCGCTATTGACCGGGGTCCGCCTGTCGTTCGCCATCGCCGGCCGGCATGTATTTCGGACCGATGCGAGCGGCCTGAATGACCTATACCTCGATTCGCTGCCGTCCGATCGCCAATTGCACAATTGCAGTGCGTGCCGGCGCTTCATCGAGACGTATGGCGGGCTCGTCGCGATCGATGACGAAGGCGGCATGACCCCCGTCATGTGGAATCCGAACACCGTTCCCGAGTTCTATCAGCCGGCCTTTGCCGCGTTGTCCGCGAGGATCCGTCGTGCCCGGGTTACGTCGGTATTCCTGACCAAGTCGGCAATCTGGGGCACGCCGATGACCGGGGAGTGGTCGCATATCTCAGTGCCGGCACCCCACGCCATGATTTACCGCGAGCGGGCACTGACCGCCGGCCAAGCCATGGCTGCGGCAAAGGAAAACTTCCGCACTGTGGCTACCGCGTTGACGGAGTTCACCCCTGCCATGCTGGACGAGGCGTTGCGCCTGTTGCGCGCCGACTCGCTGGCGCGGAGCGAGAGGTTCATCGAGCCGGTGGCGTGGCTCCGCGGATTGCAGGACCGCCCGAAGGGGAAGCGTGGCGAAAATATCCTGTGGAAAGCCATCGCCGCAGCGCCGGAAGGCTACTGCCACCCGAAGTCGTCCGTTATCGGCCCGCTGCTGGATGACATCGCGTCGGGGATGCCGTTTGCCGACATCAAGGCCCGGTTCGACGCCAAGATGCACCCGTTGCTCTATCAGCGTCCGCAAGCTACTCCGAGCGTCGGCAATATCAAGGCGGCAGAGGCCATCGTCGCCAAGATGGGCATCGAGCGTTCGCTGGAGCGCCGCTATGCGCGTATCGATGACCTGCGGCCCATGTGGACCCCGACCCGGGAACCCGCACCAGCGGGCGTCTCTGGTGGAGTATTCGGCCATCTGAAGGCGAGACAGTCCGACGAAGTGCGTCCCGTCGATATCCCCGCGGTCACCATGACGTGGGACAAATTCAGCCGCACCGTTTTGCCCGCTGCGAAGCGGTTGCAGATCCTTGTCCCGAACCGAGGCCGATTCGTCGCCATGACTGCGGGGGTCCATCACGACGCGCCGCCCATCCTGAAATGGGACCGCGACGATGAACGGAACACCGTGGCGTGGTACTGCTACAACAACGGCAGTACGGCAGACCAATGGAGGCTATCCGGCGGGACGTGGGCCGACATCACCGCCGTTACGCCGTTCCCCAATTTGTGGGGGTCCAAGCCGATGCCGTTTCTCACCGATGGCGTCGT
>CAZVYV010000856.1:0-1452 GCA_964630985.1 uncultured Occallatibacter sp. | reverse complement strand
CGCGAGCGCGCGAAGGCCAAGGAGAAGGGGAAATGAGCTACGATTACCAGACCGAACGCAAATGGGTTTTCACGGATGACGGCGGGCGCCAATTGCTTCGGATAAGCAAAAAGGCGGATGATATTCTCAGAAAAGCCGGCGCGGCGACAATGGAGAAACTGATCGCTGGCGAATGCGGAGGTTCGTGGGAAATGATGGCGTGCGTTGATCGTCTTGTGGAAGTCGGCGAATTGAGGGAAGTAAACTACGGCCCGTGCGCCGGGCAGCATCGCATCTTCGTGAAGGGCTCCTAACCCCGCCACCTCTGCCAAGCAAACCTAGCCGCGAGGATAGTCAGCGACAGGGCGAACGCCGCTCGGAACAAGAACGGCGCTCGCTGATTCACGGTGTGGTGGCTATTTCGACGGGTCAACCGGCGCGACAGGAGCCTTGGCTTTCAGATCGTCGTTTTCCTTCTTCGCGGCGGCGAGTTCGGCTTGTGCCTTGGCGGTCGCCGCCTGCGCCGAAACGGCCTGATCCAAAGCGTTGTTCCGCTGCGTTTGAAGCGCGCCGATGATTCGATTGGCGTCCTCCGCCGTGGACTGAACCGTCGGCTGGGCCTGTTGCGCCATCGCGGCGCCGGCGAGAGCGGCCAGAGTGGCGAGAACGAATATGAGAGTTTTCATGTGATTTTCCTTGCAGGATGGTGGCTCGGTCGAGCCTGCATACACCCGTCGCCTCGACCAAGCCGTAACCATTGCGACGGGAATTCCTTACGCTATCGTGAGCACGTTAGATGGCAACGTCTGGCCGCTCATGCACGCAATAGTGGTTGAGTAAACGTAATTACGGATCGCAACGGCAAGCTCCATGATCTGAGCCGCCGTGAATGTGTGCGGTATCACGGCGGCGTCGAGATAGGCGAAAGACGCGCCGCCCCCTGGAAGACCTTGGCTGTTCGCGATGCCGTCCGTAAGTGCGGTCAGATTGGCTTGGTCCTGCGGAGCACAGCCATAAGTTCCGTTGAGTGCTGGCGCCGAAGTGCATGTCACCGTTACGCCGGCGGCCAGCGTGGTCTGCAACAACGAGATTTCAGACGCGATGAGCTGCGCCGCCGACATATTCGAGACAGTCCATCCGAGCGTCCAGACGCCGCCGATCAGCGTCGGCGCGGCGTTCGGAATGCAGAGTTGCGTTTCCGCGTTGTAGGTCGGCGGCGCCGCGATCGTGACTGGCGCGAGCGTGTTTCCGGTCGTTTGCGCGGTGTGCGTCAGTGGGTAGATCGTCGCGATGTTCACGCTCTGGGGATAATTGGTGAAAGGATTCTCGGCCTGCAATTGTGCCAGACCGTAGGGATATTGGATCAGCGTTGTTCCATTGACTTCTGCTAACATGATACCCCTGTCCCCCAATAGGTATATTGGTTGTGGCAAACATTCGTTATTTGCGTTGAATTAAATGCACTCGGCCAGA
>CAZVYV010000855.1:0-1453 GCA_964630985.1 uncultured Occallatibacter sp. | reverse complement strand
GCGGCGGGTGTGGTGTCGGCGGGGGGCGCGGCGGCGGGGGTTGTGCCGGGGCTACTCTGGGCGAAGGCCAGCGCTTCGCCAGCAACGGCAGTGGCGGCTAGCGCCGCAAACAGTTCTCTGCGATTCATGGTTGGTTTCCTTTTCAAGTTTGTTGGGGCAAGCCGCGCACGAAAAGCGGCGCTCCCAATTACGGCGTTCCGGTTCGCTGTTACTTATAGTGGACCGCGCTCACGCATGCAACTTCGCTCGACGCGTTCGAGGCGCGCACTCTTCCGCGGCCGTGGTCCGCGGTGGGCGTGTCGCGATGCGTGGCTCGTGAACGAGTGAAAAAGTGAACAAAGTGAATGAAGTGAGGGAGTTAAGGAGCGAAAACGCACCGGTCGCATTTGAGCATATTGCGTGTTGATTCCAAAGGGGTTGTTGGTCACAAATTCGAGGTAATTTGGTGCGTGTTGAGCATATTCCAGAGGCTTGTTTGCTGATTCTAAACGAGTTAAATGGAGAAACTTTGGCGAAACATCCCAAATATTTTTTATTTTATTTTTCTCTCTTTGTGATGCGACCGGTTTCCGCGCGACGGAGCAAAGGACAGATGGCGTCCGTGAGCCAAAATCTGTGCGGCTCGAATCCTCATTGTGTGTGAGATCGGAGGTTGGCCCCGTGCGCGTGTTGGCGAGTTGGCACGTTGGCTGCATATAAAACAAGTGTAACGATTCCGCGGAAATAATCGGCAAACTTGGAAAAACAGGGACCAGGGAATAGGGACCAGGGAATGAAGGACTTACGGGAGGTTGGTGCAATTGTTTTGGGCGAGGGGGCTTGACAGGAAAAGCATGGAGGCGGGGACAAAGGGGACATTTGCGCGGCCCATTTGCCAAGCGCGGCGGTTGAGTGTTTCAATCGAGCTATTGAAACAGGGGTGCTCCACCAATGGTGGGGCTGAGAGATACCCTCGAACCCGATCCGGATAATACCGGCGTGGGAAGTTTTCTCCAACCGAGCGGCATTTTTCTTTTCTTCCCTTCGCGGCGCAGGCTCCTTTGTTTCAAGCAGCACAGAAACGAAGGGCCCGCATGCACGCAGCCGCAATCAGCTCCGCGAAAACCACATCGCTTTTCCGCCGCGCACTTGGTGCGCGCAAGTCAATTGTCTTTTTGACCGCATTTGTTGTTCTGCCTCTCCACGCGCAGACCAGTTCTTCTTCGCCGACACAATCGAACGCGCAAACTTCTGCGCCGGATTCGCAAGCGAACACCCAGAATGCCAGCGCTGCGCAGCAGAAGCCGGCGCGCGTGACGACGACCGTAATAGTTCATGGCGACGTCGGCGAGAATTATCTTCCCGAGACCGTCGCTGTCGGCACGCTGGATGGCGCCGAGCTCAAGAACGCTCCACTCTCGGCGGCCGTTGTTACGCGCGATTTGCTGAACAACCAAGTCTCGCGGCTGCTCTC
>CAZVYV010000854.1:0-1455 GCA_964630985.1 uncultured Occallatibacter sp. | reverse complement strand
ACCCAGCGCTGCAAGCGATGCTGTTTTCACCCGAGAACTTACCTGTGCTGCAAGACGGCATTCGCATGAAGAAATTCAAGGTTCCCGGGGCTACATCGATTACCAAGCAGAAAGCTGAGATGGAAATTCTGTTGCGTTCAGGTCCGATGCCGAATCCTCAAGTACTGAAGATCCAGCAGACCTTGATGCAAGCTGCGGCAGAGATGCAACCCAAGTTGGACGCAGGTATGCCCGCTGATCCAAAAGAAATCGCAATGGTTCAGCAACTGCAGCAGATGGAGAAAACACTTCCACCTACAGTAAGCACCGTCCCAGTAGCTCAAGACGAGAGCGAGCTGCACACGGTAGAGGCATCTCAGTGTCTGGAGTGGTTAAATGGCAGCGAGGGACAGAAGTTCAAGTATGGCACACCGCAACAGCGTGCGGCCTACGAGAACGTGCACATGCACTGGACTGAGCATACGGCGATGGCCAAGAAGATAGCCGCCGCCAACGCACCGGCCCCTCCCGTGAAGCCGCCAAGTGAATCAATAACCGCCGCAATTGATAAGGTTCCGACGAATGTTGCGATAGAGTTGCTCGCCAAGATGGGGGTGAATGCTACTCCACAGGACTTTGCACAACACCAAGCGGACCAGCTGAATATGGCCGTGCAGAAAAAGGCGATACCTGATGCACTGAAGGGCGAGAAGTCCCAATCCCCGCCTCCAGCAGGGCAAGGTGATGCCGGATCTCAACCAGCACGACAACTTAGACGATAATTTAGGAGAGGGTGGTCCATGGCCGATAAGAAGCTCATAGCAATATGCCAGCGTCACGGCCAGACTACCCTCAACGCTAAGAAGTCTTTTAGAGGCAGGCTAGATCCTCCACTCGATGCGAAAGGAATGTCACAGGCAGATGATGCAGCTGACGCACTAAAGAACGAAGGCATAAAGGTGGAGAGAGTTGTGTGCTCTCCATTACTGCGAGCTGTACAGACAGCGGACGCCATTGCTGATGCGTACGACTTACCTGTCCTGCAGGACCGAGGACTTATAAGTTGGAACGTGGGATTCCTTGGGGGAAAAAACAAGGAAGATTTTCAGGAAATACTCGACTACTTCATCAAGAACAAAAAGTCAGTAATTCCAGATGGAGAGTCGCTGGATGATCTCGAACAGAGAACCTTCGAGTTTTTCGACAAAGAACTCAGGGATGATAAGCTGACCGTATTCGTGACTCACAATTCAAACATTGTGTGCCTTGAAAACCAGATAGCCGGGAACACATCAGGAACTCCAGAGAGCGATGAAGTCTCAGTTAAACCCGGGGGAACCATGGCAATATACGTGGATGCAGATGGGAAGTACTCAATAGAAGTCATGTTCGGCAAGGAAGAAGCAGCTGCTTTCGGCAGCTAGACTCAAGGAGAGAACTCAGAATGGCGAAGACTACAGTAAAAGTGTTCAACGT
>CAZVYV010000853.1:0-1457 GCA_964630985.1 uncultured Occallatibacter sp. | reverse complement strand
GGCATGACGAGCCCCGTTGGCGTCAGGCCCATCATCCGGCGGCCGTCGCCGAGGCTGATCACGCCGTATTGCAGGCAATCGGGCAGGTTGGCGTATTTGTCCTTTTTCGGGTGCAGTTCGCCGGTTTCCTCGCGGGTCAGGTGATAGCGGCCAGCGCAGCCGACGATGAGCGTCCGGCAGAGCGGCGAGATTTGCAGCCGCGGCACGCCGGACGGGTTGTCGTTCAGGGCGAAGGCGACGGCCTCCGTCCGCGTCTCGATGTCGTTCATCTTGACGGCGGCCGGCGTCACGGGCATTCCGAACGACTTGAAGATGTCGTAGCTCGACTGATCGGTCTGCTGGCCCTTGTCGCGGCCCTTGGGATCGCCGACGCATCGGAAGCCGTGGCCGGGATAGTGCTGCTCCAGGAACCGCTTGATGCGCGGCGCGAAGGTGCTGGCCGGCTCGTTGAAGCCGAGGATTTCGTGCTGGACCAGAATGCGGTTGTTGACCTCCTGCGCGAACAGCGCGGCCGGATAGACGCGGCCGAAGTCGAGCCAGACGAGCGCGTCGTGGCCCTTGACGATCTTGATCGGCTCGCGGGCGACGTGGAACTCGCGCCGGAACATCGGCCAGACCGGCGCGCCCTCGACGACGAGGGCGATGACGTTCATCAGGCGCGAGTCGATCCAGGCCTTCGAGGGAGCGCCGACAAGCTGCTGGTCGTAGTAGTCTTTGGGCAGATTGCTCAGGTTCTCGGCCTTCGGATTGACCGTGTAGCCGGTGATGAGGCCGCGCTGGTCGCGCGTTTCGATGAGGGCCGGCGGCTGCATGTAGAAGCCCCATTCCTCGGGCCAGCGATAGCTCGCCTCTTCCTCCGGCGGCAGGCCGGCGGGCGGCTCGACCTGCCCCGTCATCATTCCGAGCCAGTGGTCCTCATCCGGCGCATTTGTGTCTCCAATGACCCCTCGCCAAGGGTTCGGCCCGCCATGCTCAGGTGGTGGATAACGTAGTCGCGACCGCGCCTCGATGAACAACTCCCGAATGATAAAGGATAGTTCATTGAACGCGATACCCGTATATTCGGTGGAGCGCAGCTTTCGGACGTCTTCATCCTTGTCCAGGCTGAGAAAATCCACTGTTGTTTCGACGATCGAGTCTCCGAACTGGTATCTGAGGTCATGATGCATACTCGCGCCGTAGGTGAACTTGCCGTAGGACGACTCCGGGCAGACTTCGAGCCACGCGCGGATGGTGGTTCGGCGCAGGTCCGGCATGGTGTTTCGGACGATGGCGAAGCGCGAGCGCCGGACGCCGTCGATCGGGCTCTGAACCTGTTCCTGCGCGTGCCGCATGATGCGAAGGCAGAGCGCGCGGGTCTTGCCGCTGCCGAGCGGCCCCTGGATGATGTCGACCGGCCGGCTCGCGGTGACGAACTCGGCGACCTTCGTCCCGGCGATGAAGGTGTATTCAGGCAT
>CAZVYV010000852.1:0-1458 GCA_964630985.1 uncultured Occallatibacter sp. | reverse complement strand
TATCGCCGCGGTGGAAGCTTGACGCAGGCGTGGTACTTCGTAGCGCAGATTCCGATTGGGACGTTGACTTACATCGACACGATTGCCGATGCGACGATTGAAGTCAACAACCAGCTTTTGATCGACAGCGATGCTCCCGTGACCAGCTTATTGCCGACGCCGTATGCTGCGAACATTGTGCTAGGTCCATTCGGATCAGCTACCGCAGGGCCGGGATTAGTGACGACGACGTTTACTTCAGGAACGCTTTACGTTGGGCAGGAATTGACGGTTGGAGTTGGGAGTTCGCAGGAATTAGCTTACGTTCGAGCCGTATCTGGAACGACGGTGACCCTGTACTTACAGTTGAACAGCAACATCAATCCAACTTTCCCGTTATCCATTCCAATCGCGGCGACGACGCGCCCGAACATGCCGATGAACCTATCGGCTATCGCCTTCGATCAGGCTTTCTTGGCGGGTGATCCCAACAATCCGCATGTGCTGTATTACTCGCGGACGTATGCGCCAGAGACCTTCCCTTCTGAGAACTTCATCGAAGTGGGAACCCCGGATTCGCCAATCATGGCGCTGGTTGTTCTTCGCGGATTCTTGTACGTGTTTACCACAAAAACCGTTTGGCAGATTTACGGGGGCTCGGGAGCTACGCCAGTGGCGATCCCAACGGGAGTGATGCACGGCATGGCCGCAAGCTTCGCGTGGGCAGCTTCGGAGAACGTGGTTTATTACCTGTCTTACGACGGCGTGTATGCCTTCACGGGTTCGGGCTCGCAGTACCTGACCCAAAACACAGAGTGGATCTGGACGAGCCGCACGGAGACCAATGGCGTGATCCCGGTTCTGAATCCGACTGCGAAGTCGAACGTCATCATGGCTTACGGAAACCACGAATGCTTCGTGGCGTATCAGGATTCGAACAACATCACACATCGGCAGATTGCCCATGACACCTACAGCCGTTGGCGAAACGACGATCAGCTAGCTGGCAACATCACGGCAATGTTCTTCGAGCAGGACACTGGCCAGTTAATCGTTGGCAAGGACGATGGCATGGTGTACATCGACCAGATCAACGACTACGATTCTGGCGGCTGGGGCGCGGGCGGGGAGATTAAGAACGCGATTGCGATCAACCTGCAAACACCGCAGCTAGATTTGGGTGTGCCGAAGGCGTTCAAGAACTTCGCTGAGGTCACCGTCGACGCCACCTTGCCACTTAATCTCGTAATCACCGTCACGGCTCTGTTCGACAGTCAGGCCACGTCGATGGTTTTGGGAACGATCACGGGGACAGGCGCGCGAGTGCAGTATCAGCTAAACGTTCAAAACGCTCTCGGCTATCGGTCGCTGAACATGGGCTTGAAGCTAACAGGGAACACAACCGCGCAGGCGATCTTCAACGAGATTCATGTGCGCGCGGTGATCGAAGCAGAGGAGCGCGTGGGGTATGACTCGTAT
>CAZVYV010000851.1:0-1459 GCA_964630985.1 uncultured Occallatibacter sp. | reverse complement strand
GTGGCGAATTGGCATCACTAATCACTACCGCAACTCCTTCCTCAGATAGAGGAATCGTTCTATGGACAGCAGATGATGCCTTTGGGAATCCAACTGTTCCTAATGCATCCACTACTCCTGAGTTTCAAAGATACATTTGGATACGTTTACAGGGAAATGTTAATGGATTTGCAGTATATGTATGGAATCCTAATCAAACAAATGGTACAGCTGGACCTAATAATGTATCTCTTCTTAACTGGAATCCTATTGCATTGGGTATTATTCCTATTGGCTCAATTCAAAACACTCAATTGGCTGGAGGAATTACATTTGATAAGATTACGTCTGTAAGCTTTTCATCTATTATTAATAATGCAAATATAGTTCTAAATACAACTGCATTAACTGGAGTAATAACTGGAACAATTGCGACTGGTCTTACAATCGGTGCTGGACAGATAACAGCAGGTATGTTGTTGTCAGATGGATCTGTTGGATCACCAACTGCACCAGTGGTAGCTAATAATATAAAAGGTGGTGCAGTAACACTATCTAAGTTAGATCAAACGGGATCAGTTGGGCAATTCTTAACTGCACAGGGAGTAGGTGTGGCTCCTTCATGGACTACACTTGGAACAATAAAATATCTTCAAACAGTACGACAAAGTAGTATTACATCGGCATTTATTGCATATGGGTTAAACGGAGCTAACACTCAGATTTTAACCAGCGCAGCGCCTAGCATAAAATTTACAGCTGCAAATCCTGGAGTATTAACTAATGTTGGAACTGGTAATAATTATCAAACTGGTCTTCCATTGGGATTTAACACGTCAGGAAAAGCCATGAGTTCTGCTTGTGGTATTGCGTGTGGAATTACTCCACTATCTTTAACTAGCTATCTATTAGTTGAAATGTGTATAAATGTATTTCTATCTCAAGCTGATCTAATTACAGTTTGTTTATACGGATTTGGTAATGCAAGTGCTAGTGCGCTACCATCTGCAACAGTTGCTAATGGTGTTGCTGTGATAAATAATAATGGTGGATCATCTTCTACAGCCTATCAACCTCTTCCAACTTATAGTACAAACGGTTTGGCCATTAGACCAATTCAATGTGTTATAGGTTTGAATAGTCTGTATGTAACATTCATGGTAAATATTTCTGCTATAAATCCTTCATTGTCATATCCAACAGTTCTTGTTCCTTTTATTGGAACAGAGTTGAATAATACAGCCATAGGATTTAACTCTAATTCTACATCGGCTGGAGTTGCTTTGTATGGAGGATCTGGTTCTGGTCCACTAGAATCGTGGTTACAAATCACTGAAATACTTGTATAATATTATGGGAGAATTTGGACAACAGTCTTTTATCGGAGGAATGAATCTCCTCCTTGATGATACACGGTTATCTAATAATAGTCGTTGGTCTTATAACCAATCGTTGTCCAATAATCAATATCGAACATTAA
>CAZVYV010000850.1:0-1461 GCA_964630985.1 uncultured Occallatibacter sp. | reverse complement strand
GCCCTGACTGCCTTCTGGACTGTCGTCACGCTGCGTGTTCAGGTGGCGGGTGTCAGGGTCACCGCTGCGGTCAGCAGGCCCGGCTCGCTGGTGCATGACCGGCTGCCGACTTTCGCTGAGGCGTGGGCCCGGCAATGCGAATGCGCCCGCCACTACAAGACCGCCATGTGGTGCCCGTGGCTTCAGTACCCCCGCTACGTGTGGGGCTTCATCCACGTCTGTGTCGTCAAGCCGGTCCTGAACTTTCTGGAGTGGCTGTCGGAGTCTCCGCTGCGGTTCTGCATCACCGCAGTCACCGTGTTCGCCATCGTCTGGTTCACCTAAGGAAACCGTCATGTCCACACTCGACTGGGGCGTCATCAGCCTCGTCGTCGGAATCGTCTTCTACCTGCTTGGCATCTTCCCGAAGGTGCAGGCGATCCTCGCGTTCATCGGCACCTGCATCGTGACCACCGGCTGGTTCGGGCACATCCTCACCCGGCTGGTCCTCTTCGCCTCCAATCTGCTCGGCACGATCATGGGGAAACTGTTCGGGGTCGCCGTCGCCGGCGGTGTCGTGCTGGTGATCGTGCTGGTCATCTACTTCATCCACGACCTGCACCCGAAGAACAGCGCATCCAAGCGGACGTTCTTCGTGGGGGTTGCTCTCGCCGCGTGCCTGGTCGCGGGGATCTCCTCGTTCCAGGCGCTGAACGGTATCCCCGCCGGGGTCCGTAACGGTGTCGGCAACGCATCCACGATCGGCGGTTAGGCCATGGAACTCCTCGTCCTGCTGATCATCGTCTACGCGTGCCGTCAGGCGGTCACGGACACCAAGCATGCTGCGGGCAAGTCCCGTAAGGCGTACATGAAGAGCGCCGATTCCCGGTTCCCGGGCATGCCCCGGGGCAAGCGCGCCGCGCACGCCGCCAGGCATGATCTCGGGTTCGGCCTCGGCCAGGTCCGGCACGGGTTCCCCCAGGCACGGCACGGGTTCACCCAGGGCTGGCATGAGTCCCGTCAGGCACACGTCCAGGCGATGGCCGGGGCGCAGAAGGCAAAGACGGAGCACCTGGAGACACGGGCTGGGCTGGCCCCGCAGTTGCGGGAGTACCGGGCGCGGCAGCAGGCGGCGCTGGAGCAGATCCGTGGCGGCCAGCCGGTCACCGGTGACGACGGCCAGGCGAAGGCGCCCGGGTCCGGGGAGTCCCCGGTTGAGGCGCATGACGTGGACGGCTGCCCGGACTGCGGCGGCGACCACAGCCCCTACCAGGCATGCCCCGCCAGGAAGGCAGGGGGGAAGGCAGAAGGCAGTGGGGGGGAAGGCGGTCCCGAACCCGCTGAGGGTGGCGAGCCCGTCTCTGCCGACGGCACTGCCCGCCCCGGGCAGTTGCCGCCCCTCAACTCCGGTGCCGAAAGGCGGGCCGGGCAGGCCGGACGTGACATATACGACCCGCCGGCAGACGGGCAGCCAGTCACGCC
>CAZVYV010000849.1:0-1462 GCA_964630985.1 uncultured Occallatibacter sp. | reverse complement strand
TGATGCGAGGGCGAAGTGACCGTTTACGTTGACGACGTTGAGCAGGGACGAAGGGTCATGACAAATCCAAAATACATGCGATCGGGCCTCGCTTTTGCGCGGGGGAAGGTGATCGAGGAACTCGGCGAACTGCAAGCGGCGCTCGGCAAATCGATCCGGTGGGGGTGGACCAGCTACAATCCTGAATTGCCGATACCGGAGCGGGTAACCAATGTCGCATGGGTGCGCAGCGAGATGCAGGATGTTCGCGACGCATTGGATAATCTGGCCCGAGAACTCGACAAAGAATACTGATGACCTTAACAAGGGTGAATGCATGACTGTTTAAGTCGACGACGTGAAGCACCGGTGGGTCAGGGTGAACGAGGATTTGCGGCGGTATGTAGATGAGCCTCGCCCGATCCTGCATCGCTGCGCGAAGTGTAAAATATATCGTTTGGTGTTCAATTTCGGAGACAAACTGTTTCCCGAGTGGAAGACGTTTTACGGTGAGCCCTATAAAGCTGGTCGGATGCGCCCGGAGTGCAAATGAAAACCCCCGAATCCTACGAGAAAGCCGAAATCGACGCCTTCCTGAAGGGGCTAGGTCCGGCTGTCGCGTGGTGGTTCAACCCGTACACCGCCGGGTTCGGAAAGTCGGGTGTCGGCGACAAATTGGTCTGCCTGTGCGGGGCGTTCTGGTCGATCGAAGTGAAGCGCCCGGGCAAACTTCCGACAGCGATCCAGGCCCGCCGCATGAACGAGGTGCGCGCGGCCGGCGGGCACGCGGTTGCCGGCACCGCGGAAGTCGTGATCCAGGTGTTGAAGGACTGGTTGGCGGTGAGAGGCGTCGTTGTTTGAAGATCATCTCAAGAAACAAGATTGGGAGGTCGGCGAAGTAGATTTCAAGACAGCGCAGAACCTCATAAAAGAGCATCACTACGCGCGAGGCGGTTCGAACACTTTCGTCTATCTCCACGGCCTTTACCACATCGAGACAGGCGGCCTTGCCGGAATTGTGTGGTGGCTGCCTCCGACGCGCGTTGCCTGCGAGAGTGTCAACAAAGAGCAATGGAAAAAAGTGCTTTCACTGACTCGCATGGTGATGGTGCCGACTGCTCCAAAGAGTTCGGTGTCATTTTTGCTTTCGCGTTCGGTAAAAATTATCAAGCAGGAAAAACGATTTGTGTCGCTGGTAACTTACGCAGATGAAAGCCAAGGGCACACAGGCGAGTGCTACAAAGTTTCGGGCTGGACTTACATGGGACGAACTGGTCCGTATCCGCGATGGATTGATTCGACGGGTAAGCAGGTCGCCGCCAAGGCTACGACGAATCGAACTAAGGCCATGATGGAAGCGCTCGGGCACACCAAGCAAGGCAGCTTCTACAAACATAAATACGTAAAGCACCTCGCATGACTTTCTGGCTCGACGCCCCTCGAAACCTCGTCATCTACCCCGGCCAGCCCGGCGTCCTCACGC
>CAZVYV010000848.1:0-1464 GCA_964630985.1 uncultured Occallatibacter sp. | reverse complement strand
CGATTGTGCTGACTCTGAACGCCGTTTTTCTCGCGATGTATACTTTTGGCTGCCACTCTTTGCGGCATTTGATCGGTGGATTTTTGGATTCCAAATCCAAAGCGCCGACCTGCGCGAAAGCTTACAATTGCGTCACCTGCCTGAATATTCGCCACATGATGTGGGCGTGGATCAGTTTGTTCTGGGTCGGTTTCACGGATGTTTATGTCCGGCTTTGCGCGACGGGGCATCTGCACGACATTGTGTTCTTCAAATTTTAACCCTGAACTGAAAGATTTTTTGTGGCTACCAATTACGAAACTCACGAATTTGACGTGCTGGTGATCGGCGCGGGCGGCGCGGGCTTGCGCGCGGCAATCGAAGCGTCGGCGGCCGGTGTAAAAGTCGGCCTGATCTGCAAATCGCTCCTCGGCAAGGCGCACACCGTCATGGCCGAGGGCGGCATGGCCGCGGCCATGGGCAACGTGGACGACCGCGACAACTGGAAGGTCCATTTCGCCGACACGATGCGCGGCGGCCAATACGTCAACAACTGGCGCATGGCCGAACTGCACGCGAAGGAAGCGCCGGCGCGCGTTCACGAACTCGAAGCTTGGGGCGCGGTCTTCGATCGCACCAAGGAAGGAAAAATTTCGCAGCGCAATTTCGGCGGCCACCGCTATCCGCGCCTCGCGCACGTCGGCGACCGCACTGGTTTGGAATTGATTCGCACGCTGCAGGATCACGGCATTCATCAGGGCATCACGGTTTTCATGGAATACACCATCGTCTCGCTGCTGAAGGACGGCGAACGCGTGGTTGGCGCGTTTGGTTATGACCGCGAGCGCGGACGTTTCCGTATTTTCAAGGCGAAGGCTGTCGTGGTTTGCACTGGCGGTTTGGGTCGCGCGTATCGCGTGACGAGCAATTCCTGGGAAGGCACGGGCGACGGCGTTTCGCTGGCGTATCACGCCGGCGCGGAACTGCTCGACATGGAGTTCATCCAATTTCATCCGACCGGCATGATCTGGCCGCCGAGCGTCATGGGCATTCTCGTGACCGAAAGCGTGCGCGGCGAAGGCGGCGTGTTGCGCAACAAGGACGGCAAGCGCTTCATGTATGACGACATTCCGGACAATTACAAGTCGCAGACCTCGATGGATCCCGAAGAAGGCTGGCGCTACACGCAGAACGACAAAAACGCCAAGCGTCCGCCGGAGCTGCTGACGCGCGATCACGTCGCCCGCTGCATCAATCGCGAAGTCAAAGCCGGTCGCGGCAGCCCGCACGGCGGCGTGTTTCTGGATATTTCCTGGATCAAGGAAAAAATTCCGAATTCCGCCGAGCACATCAAACGCAAGCTGCCTTCGATGTATCATCAGTTCATGCAGCTCGCGAATCTCGACATCACGAAAGAGCCGATGGAAATCGGCCCGACCACGCATTACGCGATGGGCGGCATCCGCGTGAACGGCGACACGCAGG
>CAZVYV010000847.1:0-1464 GCA_964630985.1 uncultured Occallatibacter sp. | reverse complement strand
GGTTCGGTCCGGCGCGGCTCGGGCTCGTCCGGCCACCGGGCCGGATGGCCGTCCCCGTTGCCTCATGTCAAACCCTCCGCCAAGGGTGATTCGTTGCCTCACGTAAAACCCTCCGCCTGGAACTAGTGAGTGAACGCCCGATTGACTGCCCTCGAAGGGGGTCCGGTCTTGGAGAGGGCCAGGCGTTCAAGTTGGGCACAGAGTCGGTCGATCTCGCGTTGGACCTGGCCCGGGGAGAGGGTGTTGCGGGCCCGGGTGAGGGCGGCTTTTTTGGCCGGGGTGAGCACGTCGGTGGCGACCAGGCGCTGATAGGGACTGGCGGCGGCATCGTGGCGTTTGACCACCTTGGCGCCGATGCGGGTGGATTCGACGAGCTTCTGCTGGGTGAGCAGGAGGTTGGTGTAGCCCCGGTCGATGGCCCAGATTCGGTTGAGGAGGTCGAGCTCGGCCTTGGTGTCGAAGCGCAGGTAGCCGACCAGTTCGCGGACATGGGTCCAGTTCTTCTGCTCGACGTGGCAGCCGTCGTTCTTGTTGCCGGGTCGGGAACGGGTGAAGGTGATCCGACGGGACGTGCACCACTCGAGGAAGTGGGCGTTGATGAACTCGCTCCCGTTGTCCGAGTCGATGCCGAGGATCGGAAACGGGAAGGCGCCACAGGCGTGCTCGATGGCCTGGGCGACCCGGATCGCCGACTTGTTGGCCACCGAACGGTTGACCGTCCAACCGGTGGCGACGTCGGTCATCGTCAGGGTGAAGCAGAACTCTCCGAAGGAGTTTCCTCCCTCGTGGCCCACCAGGTCGATCTCCACGAAGCCGGGCGTCACGTCGTCCCACTCCGACCAGGTCCGGATGGGAATCTGAGTCTTGAGCAGCGATCCCGGCTTGGTGTGGCTCATGGCCCGGAACCCGGCCAGCACTTTGGCCCCCGCGAGGCGGCGGTCGATGGTGGCGGCACTCATGGTCATCAGCAGCTCGGCTTCCTCCTCGGTGAGGTCGAGCTCGCCGTCCCGGCACAGCAGCGGAACGAGGACCGGGAGCATGGGAGCCAGCCGCTTGCCAGCCGGCGCGCGAGCAGCCCGCCAGCAGAGTTCCAGGGCCGAGACGACCCTCGATGTGTAGCGCGGCGCCCTCGGGCTCCTGGCTCGCACCGCCTTGACCTCACCGGCGCCCCGGAGCCGGGCCCGGGCATGGTCCCGGCTCCAACCGGTGAGGTCCACCAGCTGATCGAGGATCTTCGACTTCTCGGACCGGGAGCCTCGCTTGTACTGGATGGCCAACTTCTTCGTGACCGCACATCGTTCGCCCATCGAAAGCTCCATGGATCAGGCGTAGTCGGCCCATCTCCCAGGCGGAGATTCTTAGATGAGGCAACGATGCCACCTACGCGGAGGTTTTAGATGAGTCAATGCGCAGTGGACCTGACAGCTCCGCCGGAGGCGTTAGCGTTGGCCCGGCGCCCGAGTG
>CAZVYV010000846.1:0-1468 GCA_964630985.1 uncultured Occallatibacter sp. | reverse complement strand
CCGGCGAGAACCTCGTATTCGATCTGGGCGTCGTGGAATTCCTGAATGTTAAAGTCTTTCAGGAAGTCGTCTCCCATCTCTCGACCGAGAACGTGGTGAATAGCCGCATCCGACATGACGGTAAACGTCAACATGTCGATGATGCCAATGAACGGCTTGAATACCTGCTCGATGAAGTTATCCAAGGGACCGTCAAGCCTCGTCGCACTTGCACCAGCCATAAGGTTGGCACCTGTCGCCGAACGACCCATTCCAGCTCGTGGTCCCGCTGAACTCCCCTGAACCAACGTCTGATCCGCACCGGACGAAGACTCGGTAGCACCCTCATTCTCCTTCATCGCACTCCAAATATCGGAGGGCACCTTCGGAGATTCGAGCAGCTTATAAGATTTCTCGGTATCAGTCACGCTCAGGATCTTACCAATGCCTGTGCGAATCGTTTGCGTCGGGGCGTTGTCGTCCCTATTACGCAGATAGATTGGATTGACGCCATACGACAAGATTTTCAGAATCGAGTTGATGGTACCCTGGTCAACCCGCTGGTTCTGTCCGACAATCAATCCAAGGCCCATTCCGTAAAACGCTCGTGGTCGATTCCACCAATTGGATGACAGGAAAGGTATCTTCTTGAATTCATTCTCGCCGGTGTAGATCACTTTCTCTTTGTTGAGAACGATGATCTTGCGCCCGCAATCCCAGTACTCCATGAGTTCTAACTTCGTGCGCCGGGGATCAGGGCTCGATTGAGCATTAATCTCTTCGGCGTGGAATACAACGCCACGCACCTGAGTAGTGAGATCCAGATCCTGTAGCTGTTGCCCAGGCTGACCATCCCACATAGCCGCAATCTGTGCATCTGACGGAAGTTTCCATCCGTCAATCACAATCCCTTCTTCGCCGTCTTTGATCGCCCCCTTGATATTGTTCTTCAACTCCATGAACTGATACCAATCCATGTAGCGAATATCAATCACCCAGCGTGATTCTCTGATGTCCGAAACTTCAAGCTGCGGATCGATCAGAACCCGATTGAGCGGTCTATGCTCAAAGAACGGCATCGGGATAATCTTAACTGTCCGTTTAATCTGGGGTGGTTCCTCGGTGGGAATCGATTCACGAGACATCGACCCGTCAGCGTTTGCAGTGTCGACATGTCGCACAGTCGCCGTGCGCTTAAACGTCTCTATCTCTTTCCAGTCATATCCCCATTTGAAGATACCCGTGCCAAGATGAGCCATCTGCTCAAGGCCCCACTTTGTATGATTCTTAAACTTGCACTCTTCCAGAATGTACGCATAGAGAGCAGTCTTTGCGTCGGTGACCTTCTGACTTGTACCGGGGCGGGGCCGAATCAACATCGGCGGATCCGCATAGAACAAGCCTTTGTAAAGTTGGGGCACTACGGCATTACAAACTTTCGCCACCGTGAACCGCTGGACATTCGGTTCGAGAACGTAAGTATTCTCAT
>CAZVYV010000845.1:0-1469 GCA_964630985.1 uncultured Occallatibacter sp. | reverse complement strand
GACAGGTGCGGGCGGGCTGGCGATCGACCGGGCGTTCGCCGCCGCCTACGGTGACCTCGCCGCCGCCCCCGCCGTCGGTGAGAAGGCGCAGGGCACCATCGAACGGGTCATCGCCGGTGCCGGTGCGGACATCGGCCGGGTCCTCACCGACGGCGCCGGGGACGGTGCCAGCGAGCAGGAGATGACCAGCGCGGCCACTGATGCGGTAACCGGCACGGGTGCGCGGTCGCTGGTGTCGTGGATCGGGGATGCGATCCAGTCCGCCATCGGTGATGGGGCGGTCGCGTTGTGGTCGCAGCAGGCGCAGGTGCAGGACGACCCGGTGATGGTCAACTGGGTGACGGACGGGGCGCCCTGCAGCACGTGCGAAGACAATGAGGCGGGCAGCCCGTACCTGCCGCAGGACTGCCCGTACTACCCGGAGCATCCGAACTGTGTTATCGGCTCAACCCGCGTGGCGCTGGGAGTTGTGGCCGGAGATGAAGCGGCGGGGCTCACCAGCGACGTAGCCCTTGAGGGGCCAGTCCTTCGGCGAGACCGTGGTCCGGCGCCCGCATCCGCAGTGGCAGAAGCCGTACGGGACTTCGGCCGGAGCCGCATCCGGGCGGTCACTGATCGGGATTACGTCGGGGATGTCATCACCATCCGCACTGCCCTCGGCCACGAACTCACCGCTACCCCGAATCACCCGGTAGCAACGCGGCGCGGCTGGGTGCCCATCGCGGAACTCCAGGTGGGCGAGTACGTACTCAGCAGCACCGAGCCCAAGTGGGTAGTTCAGGCCATCGACCCAGATGTAGATGACGTCCCACCCCGCATTGAGGATGTAGCGCAGTCGTTCCCCGTGCTTTTTGACGCGGTGCCAACTTCCCCCGAGGATTTCCACGGCGACGGTGCCGGTAGCGACGTCCACGTTGTACGGGCCGACCGCCTTCTGGCTGATGACGGTGAGCCCGGCGTCGCGGAGCATGCCGGCGAACATCAGCTCAGCCGGCGAGGTGCCCGCCCAGTTGGCTCCCTGCCGCTCGATCGTCTGGGCCTTGAGGGCGAGCCGTTCATCGGTCCAGGTGGTGCCACGAACGGCGTCGTGAGCGGCGCTGGCGTTCGCGGTGCGCTGCTCGGCCGTGAGGTGAGCCATCCGCAGGTGAGCGGCCTCGCTGCTGCCGCGTCGCTGGACACCGGCCTTGAGCAGCCTGGCGCGGATCGTGCCACGGTCGACGCCGAAGGCTTTTGCGAGCGCCTGCTCGCTCTCGCCCCCGGTATAGCGGCGGACGAGATCGTCCATGTCGATCGGGATTCGGTAGCGACGCATGTGTACAACCTCGACACGGTTGATGGCTGGTATGTGGCTAATGCCATTGTAACCCATAACTGCCAATGTGAGCTGGTCGAGGCTGATTCGTCGCAGTCGTGAGCGAGGTGACGCGCCATGGCTGACGAACCGCAGCGCTATGTTTTGTCGACCGCAT
>CAZVYV010000844.1:0-1472 GCA_964630985.1 uncultured Occallatibacter sp. | reverse complement strand
ACGAACGGGGAATGAAGGAGAAGGAATGAGTCTTACGGATCCAGTAGCAGATTTTGTGGCGCGCATTCGCAATGCGATTCGGGCGCGTCATCAGAAGATGGATGTTCCCGCTTCGAAGCTGAAGACCGAGATCGCCCGCATCCTCAAGGAGGAGGGCTACATCTCGAACTACAAAGTCCAGGACGAAGAAGGCAAGCTGGTGCTACGCGTGTACCTGAAGTACGGCGGCACGGAAGCGGCCATCCGCGACCTGGCGCGTATTTCACGTCCCGGCTGCCGCGTTTACGTGGGCCGCGACGAGATCAAGCGCGTTCAGGGCGGGCTGGGAATTGCGATTTTGACCACGCCCAAGGGCGTGATGACTGGCCGCCAGGCGCGCCGTGAGGGCGTGGGCGGCGAGTTGCTTTGCGAAGTGTGGTAAGGACAGTTCGCAGTTCTTAGTTCGTAGTTCACAGATATTTGACTACGAGCCAGCTTTGCCGATTGTGAACTAAGAACTGTGAACTATGAACTGTTTTTCAGGCTGCAGTGGAACGTGGAGCGGGGACGCTCTTGCGGGACTCGCAAGCCAAGAGAAGGATTTGAAAGAATGTCGCGCATTGGAAAGAAACTGATCCCGCTGCCCGCGGGCGTGAAATACACGGTCGAGGGCAACACCGTTTTGGTGGAGGGCCCCAAAGGCAAAGTCACGGCTCTGATCGCGGATGGCATTACGCTGAAGACCGCCGATGGGAATTTGCAGCTGGAACGCGCGAGCGAGGACAAGGCCGCGGTGCACGGGCTGACGCGCGCTTTGGTGAACAATGCGGTGCACGGCGTGACCAAGGGATGGACCAGAGAGCTCGACATTGTGGGCATCGGCTACCGCGCCGAGTTGAAGGGCAAGGGTATGGTGGTGTTCACGCTGGGCTACTCGCACCCCATTGAGGTTCCGCTGCCATCGGGCATCGAAGTGACGATCGATCCCAAGCAAACGCATCTGGTCGTGATGGGCGTTGACCGGCAGAAGGTGGGACAGGTAGCGGCCGACATGCGCTCGTTGCGCAAGCCGGATCCGTACAAGAACAAGGGTGTGCGCTACTCAGATGAGAGGTTGAAGAAGAAGGCCGGCAAGACGGGAGCGAAATAACGGTTCTTAGTTCGCAGTTCGTAGTTCACAGTTGGAGCCGAGCAATTGGAAGCAACACTACTGCGAACTAAGAACTTTGAACTGTGAACTCTAAATTCCGAACGGGGCCGCGGGGCGGTTCCGCCGATAGGTGAGAGAAAAACATGATTACGCAACACAAGAGAAACGCAATCCGGCAACGCATTCACAATCGCATTCGCGAGAAGCTCGCGGGAACGTCGGAGCGGCCGCGGCTGAACGTGTACCGGTCGCTCAACCACATTTACGCGCAGGTCGTTGACGATCAATCCGGCCAGACGCTGGTTTCGGCTTCGAGCATCAAGCTGAAGAGCGGTGGCAACGT
>CAZVYV010000843.1:0-1475 GCA_964630985.1 uncultured Occallatibacter sp. | reverse complement strand
GCGAATAGAAACGCGCCTGATATGACCAGAATAGAAAGGAGGAAGGCATAAAACCCGACGTTGACAAGCGAGAGAACGATAGATGGATCGATTCTGCCACGGCGCATATCTTCCTCCATTGTTGTAGGTTTACCTGTCCAATATTGGAGCCAACTGCGACAACAGGATGGGCGGGATTGGGTTCTCGTCCTTGGAATCGCCTATTTTCAGGTCGGATTCCTTGATATGCGCCAATTGGACCGTCACGCCCGGCGGCGGCGCAGCCATCATTTTCACATATTCCTCATTGAAATGCTTGTATGCATCGGACTGTAGAAAGCGTTTATACTCAGGATTGTTGCCATCCGCGCCCGGATCAGGTGCGTCTGGGATCCATTTCTTGATGAGATCGAGACGGGCATCGTCGGCACCCTTCAAGATGTTCTTCAAAAGCGTGATGTTGGTCGCAATCGGGATGCGAGTCGCACCTAGCTTGTACTGGAGCTTGACTTGCTTGCCATCCTTGTCCAAGGCAACATAGCCTTCGCTAAGTGCAGCCAACCCATTGAGGATTTCGTTGCATTGCTGGACGGTGTAGGTCTGGTCTTCCGCCTTGAGTGGTGCCGCACTCATCATGGCACCAACAACCGCAGATGCCAAGATTGCATTACGAATCATCTTCATGTCGTGATTTTCTCCTGTTGAGGCTGGAATCCGTACCACAATTTAATCACTGCCTCAATACGAGCATGAAGATTACCCACGGGCGACTTGTGATCGTTGGTGCGTATGTCTCTGTTGACAGGGAACTACTGATTAGATTTCCGCCTGCTATCAATGGGTTATTGGCGACGTACTGTTTATCGGGTGGCGCCGCCCAGCCTGACGCTTGGCTGAATGTATCGCTAGCCGCTCCGAATGCATAGAGGCCACCGACGAACAATTCTCCTGTGGATTGCGGTGTACCTGACGTGATTGACGGCGATGCGCTACTGCCCATCACTGTGGCTGGCGTCGCGACGGAATCGACTGGCGTTGATACTGTCCTCGTATTCAGGGCGCAGAGGGCACTCAGGGCCGCCCTATGGCCAGATGTTGCTTTCGTATAGGTGATCGTGCTCCCGCTTGGAAGCGCCGTGATATTCCAAGCAAAAGATATGCCACCGCGCCCGTCTGCTGCCGTATTGTTAGGGACTCCATTCGCTTGGTAAGAATAGCTGTTGCTGACGCTATCAGCGACGGCCCCTAGCGTGGCTACAGTACCACCAGCCTCAGCTAACAGGATCACAATCGAGTTGCCAGCGCCGCATGTAGCGGTGGTCGTGAGTGTAATTGTTGCGCCAGCAGTATTTCCGTTTGTACCAAGGTCAGTGACAGTAATTGGTCCCTTAGCCGCAGTCTGCGACATGAGAAGCATCGGCGGCGTAAAGATGAATGCGCTACACGCCAAAGAATACAGTAGCGCGAATACTAGTGTAATTCTAAATATCATTGTA
>CAZVYV010000842.1:0-1477 GCA_964630985.1 uncultured Occallatibacter sp. | reverse complement strand
CCGCGTGAATCCTCTCCTGCTCGTCGAAGTTCAGCGGTACGCGCTGGTCCGACATAATCTCTTTCACCAGGCCCGAAACCGCTTGGCGCGCCTGGCTCGAGTTCACACGTGATAGCTTCTCGAGATCCAGCTTCGAGATCAGCGTGCGATGAATCTCCGCTTTGTACGATTCCAGGTTCAGTATTTCCACGTTGTACCTTCGCTCCAGTTGCAGAATTCAGATCGTTGAAACATTATCCGAACAGGTTGATAAAGCCCTTCTTTTTCTTGCCCGTGGTTTCGCTCTTCCCCGTCACCGCATCGACCATCTTCCGGATCTGCCGCGAAATCGCCGAATCGGTAAGCACCAGCGGCTTGGCGCTGATTTGCATATTCCGAACCGACTCATAGTCGTTGGGGATCTTCCAATGCGCCGCCCGGGTCAGGGCCTTGGTAATGTGCTCCTCTGACACGCCGAGAACGCGCGATTCAAACCGGTTGATCACTACCTCCAGCTTTGGCTGGGGCGCCGCAAAGAACTGCGTGATCAGCCGGTTCGAGTTGCGTAGCTCGGGAATGCTTGCCTGCGTCACCAGATACACCGTGGTGGCTTCCTTGTACGCGGTCGTTCCCATCAGCTCCAGCCTCGACCCGAGATCCACAACCACGTTATCGAATTCGCGACGCGCCACCTGCAAAAGCCGGTTAATGCCCTCGCTGTCGACTTGAAATTGAATGAATCGTCCCGGCGCCGCCAGCACCCACAAGCCTGAGCTGTGCTTCACCAGAAGCTGCTCCAGGAACTTCGTATCGAGCCTATCCACCTGCTGCAATGCATCGATGGTTGAAAACTCCGCAGCGATTCCAAGATTCAACGCCGCATCGCCCAGCGGCAGATCGAGATCGATCAGCAGAGTCTTCTCACCCGACTCTTTGGCCATCGCTACAGCAAAATTGCAGGCCAGCATGGTCGTTCCGGCGCCGCCCTTGGAGCCCATGAACGCGAAGAGCTTGCCCGCGGGCTTCTTCGCCGGCCGCGTCGTCGGTCGGCGCGCCGCGGCTCGCACCAGCGCATCCGCCACGATGTCCGGCGCAAACGGGAGCGTCAGGAACTCGCGCGCACCGGCGCGCATGCAGCGCACCAGCAACTCCGGGTCTGAGCTCTCCGAGTACACCATCACCGTCGCCACGCCGTTGGCGCAGATACTCTCTACAAGTTCCAGCGCAAGCTCCGCATCACCGTCCAGATCGATGAGGATGACGTCCTGATCTTCATCAAGCGTTGACGGAAGATCGCCTGTTCCCAGGGAATAGCTGGAAAACTCGCTGACGTAAGCGCCCGTGCACCCGCTCATGGCCTGCATCGCCTCCAGCCGGCTCTCGTCGCTGGAGCTGATCACCGCGATGGAGAGGTCCTCAACGCCGATGGGGTTGGGAAAATGGCTGGCGGAGTACTGGGAAGAATTCGTGGCCACGTCGTTTGCGCTCCTTGCTGTGC